>CAZNYY010000063.1:0-9005 GCA_964577335.1 uncultured Oscillospiraceae bacterium
GATACTGCGTATGGTCGTGTATTTGATTTCCCGCCAGTAATTCATCAGCAGTAACGTCCAAAACGTTTGCTATACGAATCAGCACATCAAAAGCTACATTCTTGTATTCTGAAATGGTGCATTTATTGGTACACTTCCGGCATGCTGCACGGCTGGAGTAAATCGTGTTTGCACCCCTTGTGCGGGTTTTCATTAATATATTCCCCATAGGGCAAGTGACTGTGCCGTCATCGTTTTTCCTAAAACAGCTTAAGACATGCTTTTCATCTCCTTGAAGTTCTACACTAACAGTGGAATTCTCGTAACATTTCGGCAAAACCCCCGCATGCAAACATTTTTGTATATCCTCTGCATTTGTAGAATTTTTTCGTTTCTTCCGTTATTTCATACCCACATTTGAAACCGTTCCATTTATAAGACAATCAAGAATATCTCCGCGGGAATCATAACTTTCATCTGCGGCGGCAGTTATCACTGGCACTTCTAGGATTTCTTTTGCTTTTTCAGATACAGTATTTAAATGTCTCACATCAGTTTTGTTCGTCACTTCATATTCCGCAATCATATGGCTGCCGCCGTCAACAGCCGTCTGCACGTTGTAGCAGCAGTGAAATCCGTCAGGGTCGGTGGTCAAAAGCTGTGTTTCTCCGCTTTCTTTAAGCTCATTTAAATATTGTGCATATTTCCCCTTGCGCTCATTTAACTCCCCAATTGCCTCCTTAACCTGCTCAGCCGTTGCTTCGCTAGATAGCGTTTCCTCTTTGTCAGCAGTATCAATGCGCCCTAAATATTCATCAATACTTTTCTGAATATTAATGAGTAAACCTAGGTTCATCTATGTTTAGACTGTTTACAAAAGCATATATTGCACTTAGGAGTATGGTAAAATTTCGGACAGAACAAATAAGATAGAAGCATCGCAAATGTGTTACCTATGCCTTAACTTCCAAGATGAAAATACTGGCAGATTCTGCAAAATGTATTGACATTTCAAAAGCTACCCATTATAATTAAAATATAACTTGGATAAATTTACATTAAAAACTAAAATGTATATAAAATCGATGGTTTTAAGGCGGAAAGGATGAGCGTATATGAATAAAGTTTCCAAAAGGTTTTGTGCGGTTTTTGCTTGTGCTGTCTTGCTCTTGCAGTTGTTGATTGTAACTGCATACGCTGCCGGAGGCGAGCCCCTGCAGGATGGGGTGGTTAACATTGGAAACTCTGCTCTTACAGGCGCAGTCCAAATAGTGGACTCCGCTGATTTGTTAATTGTGGACGGTCCATATAAAACGCTTTATAAAGTCAATTTTTTAACCGGTGAGCTTAAAAGTGCAAATCTTGCGTATACACCCAGCAGCGTCGATTACTCGGACAATCAAATCTATGTTGGCTGCGGCGCACAAAGTATTATTCTGATTTATGATTTATCTTCGCTGACACTGATGGAGACGATATCTACGAGCAGTACATTTTTTGATATGAAAGTCGGTAATGACGGATATATCTACACCATAGGTTCAGGAAACGTTTACAGTTATTCTCCAAGCGGAAAAAACATGGTCAGCAGACTCGGGGTAGGATACAACGGTATCCTTGAAAAACACCCTTATTACAATTCTTTTTATTTTACACGTCAAGGCATTTCTCCTTCTGATGTTCATGTTTTTACATATGATAATGGACAAATTAAAACATCTTATGATTCAAGATATCACGGAGATTATGTGGAGGGATATCGTAACAGAATAACGCCGGACGGTGAATTTCTCATAAACAGCACGGGCAACATTGCCCGAGTAAGCCCTGTGAAAACCGAGGATATTATGTTTTCTTTTGCCTTGGGAAACTCCTTCTCCGATTTGTGTTTTGATGAAAGCGGCGACAGATTCTTTTCAGTTTCAGGCAAGAAAATTACACAATATAAAACAAGCACCTTTGAACAGATAAATACGTTTGAAACCGAGAAGAACGCAGACAGAATATTTTTCTACGGCAACCGTTTGGTGGCGCTTCAAAAAAACAACATTGGGCTATATTATGCAGAAAGATTGAATACTTCGGCTGTACCGTTGCCGGAAGAATTGGCTCCTTCCACGAAAACACTGACCCAAACGGAAAACAAAATCAACCTTGACATTGATAATCTTGTTGCTTCAAGGTTTGTTGAGCAAACGGGTGAGCTGCTGTTACTGTCGCCAACATATTTGTACAAAATAAACACCGCTGACAATACCCAAACTAAGATACGTTTTCCGTATATCGCAACAAAACTTGCCGTACATGATAATACGGTATTTGTGGGGGGCGGCAGGCAAGGTGTGGTTTGTCTTTATGATTTGCAGACAATGAATTACAAAAAAACAATATTTACAGATGAATTGTTCCGAGGGATGGAAGTTGGGGACGACGGATATTTGTATACGGGAGAGACCGGCGCATGGGAAACCGCTCGTTGTGGCTTTAACGTTGAAACGGGCGAAAGAATTGAGAGAATAGAAGATACTTATGGGCTTGCCGATTATAAAAAAGCACCTGTTGGCAATGCGTTTTACTATATAGATGATTGGGGGTATTTTGCCCGGAGGACATACTCAGATGGTAAAATTACATCGACCAAAACCTTCGGAAGCAGAGATGGTTACGGAACCTTGGCGAACATATCCCCGGACGGGGAATATATCATTTTTCGATCCGGCAGTATAGCCAAATTTGTTTCCGCTGATGATGCTATCAACTTTTATTACAAATTAGCCGTACAGGTTGCCGATGCGTGTTTTTCCTCTGACAGTGTATATGTAGCTTTATTTGGAAAGCAGATATACGCCTATGATATGGATACATTCGAGGGTACAGCCACATACGAAACACAGGGGTATTCACAGAATGTTTTTGTTAGCGGCGATACTTTAATATCCCTTTCTAAAACCACAGAGTACAAAGGTAATTATTATGACGCAAACACCGGTTCATTCTTTATTGAAACAATAAAAGTGGATGATCCTGACACAACAATTGAAACGACGGTTACATCGAAATCACTGTCTTACGAAAACGGTCGGGCGTTGCTTGGCGTGAAAGAAAACGCAAAAACAGTGTTCAACGGCAGTATGATGTATGTTGCAGACAGCTCTGAAAAAGCTATATTCGCTGTTGATACAGTCAAAATGACAGAAACTAAGGTCGCATTTCCCGATGCCCCCAATTCATTATATTATTATGAAAATGAACTGTTTGTCGGATTCGGTAATAACGGCTTAATTGTTGTTTTGGATGCGTCGACCTTTGCCGTTAAAGATAAATTTTTCACAGGGTCTGTTTTTATAGATATGGCAATAGGTAATGACGGAAATATCTACATTATAGAAAAAACGGGTTCGCCGTGGTGGGAAACTTATGCCCGAAGCTATTCCATGGCCTCAAAGCAGATGATAGGAAGCCTTGCCGTCGGATACAAAGGTGTTCTTGAAAAACATCCTCAGAACAATTCGTTTTACTTTATACGCCAGGGTGTTTCGCCTTCCGATATTCACGTTTTTACTTATAATAACGGAGAAATTACTGCCACCTACGATTCGCCCTATCATGGTGGCTATCCCCTGGGTAAGTATGTAAAAATATCCCCTGACGGCAGAAATCTTTTTACAAGCGGCGGAAGTGTATTTATCCCGAACGATGTTAGGGCAATGGATATGCAGTATAGGTGCAAGTTCACCTCTTTTTCCGATTTGGCGTTTGATTTGGCAAACAATCAAATGTTTACGTCTAATAGCACGAAAAACCTTGATGTATATAGCTACACCACGTTTGAAAAAAAAGGATTTATAAAGACGATTTCACCCGTTGTTAATATGGCAGTTCAAAATGACAGCATTATAGCCCTATCGTCTGAGAACAAAGCTTTCTACCTTGAAAACTTAAACTCGTTTGACATTTTGCAATTAGCACCTGAAAAGATTACCGTTAATACCTCCGATACTATTTTATTAGGAAGAGCGAGTTATATAAGCCTGTATCCAACTATTCATTATAACGACGGCACAAGCCAGTCAATAACTAATAATGTACTATATATGTCAAGCGATGAGGCTGTTGCCACTGTTACTGCATCAGGCAGAGTGCAAGCGGTTGGTCGTGGATATGCCGAGATAACAATTAAATCCGAAGGCATAACAAAAGTTGTTAATATATATGTAGATACAGATGTTGATTCTATTGAGGTTGATGGATATAATATAGATTTTGAAACACAAAAAACATCGTATACAGTTATGCTTCCGACAGGAACAACATCCGTGCCTACGATTAATGTAATCGCCAATGAATCGTTTGATGTAAAAGTTTCCTATCCGGCATCCCTTCCGGGTACGGCTACAATTACTGTTGGGGGGAATGGAACAATTAGAAAAACATACGGAATTTATTTTTACATACAGCGTGAAGCCTTAAAGCCGATAACGGCTGACCCTGAAGGCGGAGAAGTGGAAAAAGGCACGCTTGTTACACTAACGGCGCCGGTTGAGGGAGCCAATGTTTTTTACAGAATTGACGGTTCCTATAATAAGAGATATGATGGACCGATTATTGTAGACAGACCCATGACAATCAGTGCTTTCTACACGGTGGACTACGGCGGGATTACAGATTGGAGTCCGATTACTGACTTCACTTATACTCTTAAACCCGCCATCACCACGACTGTTAGTGTACCTAATGTAGAGGGTGAGCGCGGAAAAGAAGTGGAAGTTGATGTAATAATTCAAAACAATACCGGAATTGCGGCATTTGTATTCGACATTAATTTTGGTAGTGGTTTAACGCTGGTTTCCGCCGAAAAGGGGGAGGTTTTAAGCAAGGGTAACTTCATTACGGAAGCGGATGAAGGCGAGGTACAGACTGATTGGGAAAGCATAAAATCCGTATGGCTGAGCGAATCAAATGTTACGGCGGATGGTACATTGTTTAAGCTGAGATTTGAGGTTAGCGATGATACCCAATTAAATAATTTGCCAATTTACATATCCTATATAAAAGGAGATGTTCTAGACGAAGATTTCAATGACGTTGAAATTGTCGCTGTCGGAGGAAGTATTGCGCTGCCGGTGATGGTATTTGCCGGCGATGTAAACGGCGACGGAGTTGTTAGTGTAAAAGATGGATTGAAGCTAACTCAGTATCTGTCGGGTCATGATATTATATTTAGCGAACAGGAAATGGAAGCTGCGGATGTCAACGGCGATGGTGTTGTAGACATTAAAGATGGGTTGCGCATGACGCAGTATTTGGCAGGATGGGATGTGAAACTTGGCAAATAGCCGATTTTACTCACTAAGGGCGGCTTTGTGTCGCCCTTAATTTAAAATATGGGAAATTGCGCAAAAACCGAATAGCATTTCCTTTGGAAACTTTAGTTATACTTATGTCAAAAAGGTGGTTTGGAGTGTGCGAAGAATAGTTTTTACGGGTTTAATCATTGTGGTTTTTATTAGCTGTACTTTATTTCAAACCGCTTCTGCTTCCGATTGTAGAATTGAGCTTGCAGCCTCTCAGGTTGGGAGCGATTATGTGGACGTTACTGTGTCTGTACAATCTAATCCGGGATTTGTGGCGTTTATGCTAAGGGTACACTTTGATAACAAAAAATTAGAACCGCTTTATATAACGAAAGGTTCTTTGCTTCCCGACAGCGGTTTTAGCAATAACTTATCCGAGGATGATTTATCATCCCTCTCATATGTACAAGCATACTTTGTTTCTCTGTTCGATATCAAGGGTGGCGGCGTACTTTATACTATCCGCTTTAGGATTAATGAAGATGCCGATGAGCGTTTTGTGTTTTACTTGGACAGTAGTTCTGAAATGCTGAAAAATAATCTGGAAAACTCTAACAATCCATATGATATTTCCTTTGTTTCAAATATTGAGCGATTCCCTATAACAGAGGAACCTGTTGAGATAATGTTTGTAAACGATAACTTATCTGTTTTAAACGGAGTATGCAACGGAAGCATAAAGGGCTTAATCCTGGAGGGAAGTGACACGATTGTACAGGAAAATAACGCTATCATATTAACAGTTTATGATTCGTCGCACAATTTGGTTTATACAAGGTTTGGAACAGTCAGGGCTTTATCACAACACTTCGGTCAGCCATTCATAATAAGTGATATTGAAATCCCTGTCGAAGAAGGGTCGCCATTAGAACTCAAGCTTTTTCTGTGGAACAGCCTTGGACAGATGAAGCCACTCGCTGAAAATGATGTACGAATTATTAACATACAAAAGTGAGGTATGCAGTAATGTGCCAAATATTTAAAAGAATTATCAGTGTCCTTACAGTAGCTCTTCTTACTTTTTTATGTAGCTTTTCTGTAAGTGCGTTGGCACCGTTTATTGAAATTAAGACAAGCACTATAAATGGAGAAAACGAATTTGATGCTACTGTTATTATCTCGAACAATCCCGGATTTGCCGCATTCCACTTTGTTATAGAATTTGACTCTGCGTTTATGAGACCGACTTTCATAGAATGCGGATATGCTCTTTATGATGGGACCATGACTACTAATATTGATACTGTTTTGAATGATTCTCAAAGCAGTTCTGTAACAATTTATTTTGTCAACAACGTAAATATCGTCGGGGACGGTGAATTACTGAAACTTGGGTTTAAAATTTCGGATGATGCGATTGGAACAAGCGCAATAAAGCTCATATGCGAGGCCGGTAATTTTATCAATCAATACTCTGATGATTTAGAAGCCGATTTCATAGAAGGAACAATTACTGTTCAGCCTTCCGCCGCAGACGAGCCAGACGAACAGGAAATAACGCCCGCTGTTCCGGAGGTTTTGCCGCCCGAAACACCATCGCCAACATCACGTCCGTCTGATGGCGGGGGTGGTATTGATGATGGAGTTGTTGTTTCATATGAAACCAACGGCGGCTCTGATATACCGGACACAATTGTGAATAATGGTTTTATTTTGGCACTGCCTCCTGCTCCAATAAAAGAAGAATTTTCTTTTGCAGGATGGTATTTGGATGCAGAACTAACGCAGGAATATGACTTTAACACAGCTGTGACAAAAAGCTTTACGCTTTACGCAAAATGGACTGAAGGAGAGATGGAATCACTTCTTCCGCTTGCCTGGGAAAATCCTTTTTCCGACGTAAAAGAAAGCGATTGGTTTTATGGTCATATAGAATATGCGGTTATAAACGGCTTATTTAATGGTATGTCTGCGACTATGTTTGATCCGAATACAGCCATGTCACGAGCAATGTTTGTGACAGTTTTGTACCGTATGCAAGATGAACCGACCAATATATATAGCAACCTTTTCACGGATGTGGATGATAATGCGTATTATGTCGGCGCAGTAAAATGGGCGGCCGCAAACGGCATTGTGAATGGAGTTGGAAATAGTTTGTTTGCGCCGGACGAGGAAATCACTCGCGAGCAAATGGCGGCAATTCTTTATCGTTATGAACAGCTTGATGAGAATATTCCCCCTGATATTTTCCCCGGCAGAGAATTTTTTGATTGGAGTGAAGTTAGCGACTATGCCAAAAATCCTGTGAATACTCTTGTAAAACAGGGTATTATAAACGGCAAACCTGATAACCTATTTGACCCGAAGGGTACCGCAACAAGAGCAGAAGTGGCGGCAATATTACATCGTTTTAAAGAGAGCGTGAACGAGAAAATATGACGGGGTTCTCACGCACCAATGTCCGCAAAAAATATCACATTTGCAAAGTGATTCAATTCGGTAAACACTAACAAGTCTATATAAAGGGATAAAGCTATTTTTATAATGCCGTTCCGCCGGTAGGAACAAAGAAGCGTGATGTATCAACCCCTTCTGATTTAAGTAGTTTTATTTTTGTTTTAATGCCCGCCGAAAAACCTGTCAAACTTCCGTTTGAACCGACAACCCGATGACAGGGGATAATAATAGATATGGGGTTATGCCCAACAGCGCTGCCAACCGCTTGGCTTGACATACTTTTTCTACCCGTTTTTGCAGCCATTCTTTTGGCAATCTCTCCATATGTTATGACCTCACCATATGGTATGTCACATAAAATCTGCCACACATTTTGGCGAAACGGGCTACCGATAGGCGATAACTTCAGTTTGGAAACAGGGGGTTTTTCACCTGCAAAATATTTATCCAACCACTTTTTTGTGGCATCAAATACGGGAATGTCATGCCCCGGGGTCATAAATTCGGAGATGTTCCCTCCATAATATTTTTGCCCATGTATCCATAAACCCACAATATTCTCACCGTCACAGGCAAGAGTAAGGGTTCCTACGGGTGATGAATAAGTTGTTGTATAATACATTTTTCACAACCTTCCTTTCTGTATAATCCACACATTTCTATGTCAACTCGCTCAAATATGAGATAATGGCAAGCTTTGCTTGGGGTAAATAACCGCTGCTTTCTTTCTTTGTGTTTTTCTCGTGTTCTGACAACTGAGAAGGGGAAACACCCAATATTTTTTTAAAAGCCCTGTGAAACGTACGGACATTGGAAAAACCGGAATCCAATGCAATATCAATTATTTTTTTGTCGGTAGTTGTAAGCAGTTGCACGGCTTTTTCAATGCGGATAGAATTCACATAATTTACGAAGTTAATGCCTGTAAAACGTTTAAACATTTTAGAAAAGTGCCCCTCCGAGAAATGCATCATTGCCGCAGCTTTTTCCAATGTAATATCAGTATCATAATTTTGTTCAATATAGTCAAACAAACCTTGTAATTTTAGGAGATTATCCATTCTGTTATTTCTATTTTCTTGGGAACTAAGCGGAATGTTTGGCACCCTTCTTAGTAATACTGTCCAAAAACGCTGAAATTCTGCGGCTACAATCTGCTGGTAATATAAAGGCTTATCCGCCAACTCGCCTTTAAGCATACAAAACAGATGCTCTATCTCGTCCCTTAAATCATACTCTTCAATTTTGGCCGAGCTAAGATGTGCGGATATG
>CAZNYY010000064.1:0-8972 GCA_964577335.1 uncultured Oscillospiraceae bacterium
TTTTATTTCATGTGTACATAGCCATGAATTTATGATAAAATTATTTAAATAGGCAGCTTTGGGGGTGTGAATATGGAGAACTTGGTCGGAGAGATTATAGGGTACATTAAATATTTAAAGGACGAGTGCGGGCTGTATGTGAGTATTCACGATGCAGACGGATTTTTAACGCCTTTTATCGGGCGGTTGGCACCGTACAACATTCACTCAAACCCATATTGCCTTTTAGTAAAACTCGGCATGGGTGGCAGGGATAAATGCATCACCCATCAGAAAAAAGTTGTTAAAAAATGCAGGGATGGAGCATTTTTTGGCACCTGTTATGCAGGTGTTGACGAGTTTGTGTTTCCCATAAAAAACGGTGAAGAAATCATAGGTTTTACAAGTGTTAGCGGGTACAATAAAAATACCGAAAAAACCGCCATGTGCCGCCGAGAGTTTGCGCTTGGCGGCGGTGCGGGGAAAAAGCTTGAGGCTGCCGCCCAAAGTTATTTAAAAACAAAACCCCCGAAGTTTGATTACATTGCCGGTATAGCGCAACCATTGTGCCGTATGCTGGAGCTTTTGGATAAAATGAGAATAGAGGTATACGGTGACAAAACGCCGTTTACAGCTAATTCTGAGAGCATATACGGGCATATGCTGGCCTTTGTTGAAAAAAATTTTGCCTCCCCCCTTACGGTGAGCGATATTGCACGGGCATGCCATTGCAGTGTGTCCCATGTAAGCCACACATTCAAAAGTCAGACAGGGCTTAGTGTCAGCGCATATGTCAATAAAATGCGCATTAAAAAAGCCGTGTTATTACTTACAAAAACACAGCTTTTGGTACAGGAAATTTCAGATATGTGCGGGTTTAGCGATTCAAACTATTTTTCAAATGTATTTAAGGAGCATACGGGAATGTCGCCCACGAAATACAGGCGGTTAAAGGACAAGAAGCCCTATTCCAGCATACAGTTTCCGTTACCCCCGGCGTGAAGATAATTTATGTCGTCACGTATCATTAAAACTATATCGGGTGTGTAATCACTTAAATATTCGGCAATATTTTTCTCGCTGTAATATCTGTAATCCAGCGAGCGGGTTTCGTCAAAATTAAGATAAAGCAAGGTTTCAAGCGGGTTTGTAAAAGAGTCGCCAACAATTAGCAGGCGGGGCAGGTGGGGGCGGTTGGTTTTGATAATTGTTTCGGCAAAGTCGCCTCCCATATATGCGTTATAAGTGATGTATTCATCATCCTTGTTAATTTCAAACAGCCTGTCCGCTACCCTCTTGCCGTTATCATAGCGCCAGAATGTCACAGGTATTTTGGGGTTTGCGATAATCAGTTTATCGGCGGAGTTATATGCATTAAAAAGTTTGCGGTTTCTTGAGCCTAAGAAAGGCATATCAACTTCCTCGAATAACAGTTCATCCTCATCTAAGGGAGTGTGACCGAGGGTATTAATAATTTCCTTATAAACCTCAAACGCACCATAATAATTAAAATGATGGTCAGTTTTGGAATAAAGCCTCATTACATCCTCGTTCTCAAAAACATCTTTAAAATTGATATTCTCAACTTCATACTCTTCAAGCTTTGCAAAAAAACCATTTTCAATAAATTCCAAAACCTTGGTGTTCGAGTTTAAATGTGCGGGATAACGGTCACGAAAAACAGAGGACTGCTCGGGAATTCCTACATACATAAATTTTGCGCCTGCATCATCTACAGCGGCGGCAATCTTTTCTACGTTTTGTGTGCATTCATCTATGGAAGCTTGTATGGATGAATAATTTGCGTTTGAAGGGAGATGGTAGGGAAGCAGAACATTATCCCCTATCACTACGTCACCTACCACAGTTTTACCGAGTATGCTAAGCTTAAATGATGTGCCCGCCGCCATCATGTTATCACGAAGGATTATGCGCTCCGACAAAAATGCATCCAAACAATTTAGGTATTTGCCGCTGTACAAATCCTCTTTATTATATTCGGGCATTGCGGCAACCCACCTGTTTTCGTAATAAAGAAACGGCTTATCAAAGGTTGTAAGCGATATTATGGGTACCATAATCAAAAACAACACAAACAAAACAATAAAAACAACTTTTTTCATCCTTACCTCCTGGTTTTTAAAACCTGAAATATATAAACGGATTAAATGTCGACGTTAAAATACTTACTACGGACGCCAAAAACACTAATGATGCAAGGACGTATTTCATACCATCAAACTTCTTGCTTTCAAAGAAGTTTTTCAGCGGCAGGCAGGCAACCGCCGCCGCCAGAAACTCAAACTTATAGTCAAAAAGCAAATGCAGGCTTTGCATATCAATCATAGGTTTGCCGCCCAGGAAAAACTGGGTTTTGAAAAGTCCTATCGCATATGTTAAATTATATGAGCGGAAAATGCCCCAGCCTAAAATTATTAATATAATGGCGTAAAGATGAGTAAGCGGACGCCAAAGTCTATCCAAAATCTTATGTAAAAATATTTTTTCGGCTAGTAGTATCACAGCAAAGTAAATTCCCCATGCTAAGAACTTCCACTCGGCTCCATGCCATATTCCCGTTAGCATCCATACCACGAAGATATTTCTTAAATGAAGCCAAAATGAAACCCTATTCCCGCCAAGAGGAATATAAACATAATCCCTAAACCATGTACCCAGAGATATATGCCACCTGCGCCAAAACTCGGTTATGGATTTTGATATGTAGGGGTAATTAAAGTTTTCAAGAAACCGAAAACCGAAGACCCTACCCAAGCCTATTGCCATATCAGAATACCCTGAAAAGTCAAAATAAATCTGAAAAGCATAGGCTATCGGCGCAAGCCATGAGGCAAAAACCGTAAGCTCACCCACGGGTGTTCCGAAAAGCCTGTCGGCAACCACGCCCATACTATTTGCCAAAAGCATTTTTTTGCCCAGACCCACCATAAAACGGCGCAGACCTTCCGCAACATCCTCAACACTGTGTGAACGCTCCTCAATGGCAGCCGAAACCGTGTCATACCTTACAATCGGTCCTGCAACAAGCTGCGGGAAAAGAGCGATATAAAGTGCAACATTTAAAATATTTTTTTGGCATTTTACTTTGCCGAAATATATGTCCAAAATATAGCTTAGCCCCTGGAAGGTAAAAAATGAAATGCCTATGGGCAGCAAGATGTTACCAACCCGGAAGTTAAAGCCGAGAAAATAGTTTAAATTTCTCACGGCAAACATGGTATACTTAAAATAGAAAAGCAAACCAATATTGGCGATAACCGAAAGTGTGACAACAAGCCGTTTACGGGTTATATTGCCGTTTGCCAAATGCAAAAGCAGACCGAAGATATAGTTTGCGAGAATTGAAATCAGCATTACCGTATAATACTTAGGCTCTCCATACCAGTAAAAAAACAAACTAAATAAAAGAAGCACAATATTTTTATAAGTAATTGATTTTGGAACCATAAAGTATACGATAAGAATAAGGGGTAAAAACACAAAGAGAAAATTTGCACTACTAAATACCATAGCCAACCTCTTTCGTCATTCGTATAAGATAAGGGCAAACAAAGAGTATGCCCCAAAGCATACAAGTAGCCGTAATAAAGAACCTTGCATTTACGGGTATGTCTTGATTGCGCACCCTTAAATTATATTGCATTATTTGTGTTTGTCAAGTACTTTTTTACAATATTTGAAATCTGTTAAAAAAACTAACAGTTTAAACAAATAACCTCAACCCATCAAGATTGGAGGGTTGAGGTTTTAAACATTAATGATAGTAATTTGCGTGGTATCAACCGCTTATTTCATATTGCAAAACCAAATTTAGTTCATGGGAGGAGCGACTGAAACTGTACTATTTTCAACAGGTACATATGATGAAATGAATGCTTTTCTATATTTCCTTGAAATGGGGATTTGTTCATCACAATTTGTCAGCATTAAAATACCTTTGCTTAGGTTTACATGAGATATTTTTTCCCGGTTGACTAAAAAACCGGCGTGACATCGTATAAAAAAGGATGAATATTCCTTTCCAATCTTATGCAGGGTACCGTAAAACTCATAAGATTCACCATTTTCCATATGGCATACGATTTTCTTGTCCATGGTAGTGAAAAAAAGTATCTGTGACAACGGTATCTGCATACGATTATATTTTGAAATAAATTCAATCCTTTTGTCAGTGTCACTAAGCTGTGCCTTCGCGTCAATTATACAGTTGAATATATATAAGACATCAGACATACCCTCAGAAAGAAGAAAGAAGCCTGTAGGTCTTACATAATTCCTTAATATATACGGCCCCGAAAGATAGTTCATGGAAAAAAATATTAAGTGTGCAAGAGGGTTTCGCTTACGAAGGCGGATTGAAAAATCAATACCGTTTAAGCCGGAAACTACATTTTCAGGGACAATTAAAAAGATATCATCTTCAAAATGTTGTTCATAGATATGTGGATTTTCGATAGTTCTCGGTTCTACCTTTTTACCTCGCTTGACCATGTCATGGGAAAGCTTTTGAAGTATCAATGATTGCTTCTCCGCCTCAAAACCAAAAAAATGAACAGTAATCATTTGTTGCACCTCTCTTAAGGGTATGGTTAAAAATCCCTTTAATGTATATTTACCTCATAAGTGCCCATTATAAACATATTTTTCAAAACAAGTAAAAGTTATGAAGATGCCTCCAACTTTTTACTTATTAAATTCACAAAATCTTTGCTGGAAAATATACTTGATCTGTTTACACGCGTTATTTTACGCATACCGTCACTAAGTGTTTTAAAGGGAATATCTTCTGTAATATATGTAGCAGTTACCCCCATAAGGTCAAGCAACATTTCGCTGTAAGGAGAGTGAACACCATACGGATATGAAACAGAGGAAGGAGCAAAACCAAGAATATCTTCCAAAAAGTCGCTGTTTTTGAGGTAATCAACCCCCACATTGCTAAGCTCCAATGCGTTTGGTTTTGATATTAGTGAAGATATCTCATAAGGAGTGAGATTATGCAGTTCATACGAATGGTTTCCAAATTCCGCAAGACCGCTGTCATACATTTCCTTAATATTCTCAGGATTTAAGAACAGGCTGTTGCCTGAGTTCGAATAGCTGCCTACAATAAAAAAGTTTGCGCATACATTATATTTTTTTAAAAGAGGAAACACCAAGGTATATCCGTCTTTATATCCGTCATCAAAAGTTATTAACAGGGGTTTTTGCCGGGTTTCCAAAAACAATCGTAGTTGAAGTAGTTTTTCAGTATCTCTCCACATCTTTTGCCTAAGTTCTTCAAATGTGGATGTCATATAAATATATTCCGAAATGGATATGGGTGTAAAACCCGCATCCAAAAAAGACTTTATATCATCCTCCAACTGAGTGGGGGATATATTGTAATCGTCCCATTCGTCAGGGTTTTCGGTGACCCTGTGGTACATAATTGCCGATACAGTTACATTTAAACCCCTAATACTGTAAGACTGTGCAAAACCTACAGAGGGAAAAAACATGAATATACATAATAGGATGGCGCATAATTTAAGTTTCATAACAACGTTGTCTCCAAATTCATAAAAAGTAGTTCAAACAACGGTTATTCAAGTGAATAACCGTTGTTTGAAACAAATTATATTAGTAGATTGGATTAACTACAATAGTTGCGGGGCTGATAAAGTTGTTTAACATCGAGGGAATAACTTCAACAGTTACGCTACCCCATTCAATGTCAAGTGAACCTCCCAAGTAAGACAATGGCAAACGAACCTTAATCGGCTCTTTGATAACCGATACTTTGCCATTCGCATTTACTCTTGCAACAAGCTCTGCATCTGCATACTTATAAGCTTCGTCATAGTTGAGTGCAGGGAAAATATTCAAAGTAGCATATTCGCCTGTCTTAGCATAAACGGAGGTTGCTACGCCGTCATGAACCACTCTTGCGATTACAGGAGCAGTGTTGGGGCCAGCTTTGAACTCAGCCAAATCAATTTTATGGTCGATATAGGTTATAGAGGGTTTTGCATAGCCGCCGGTATATCTGAATATACGGGGATATCCATTTGTTCCGTCCATAACATAACCATCAGCACTTAAGAATTCATAAACCCTGTAAGGAGCATCTACTTCATAGCCTGCCGAAACCCATGTAACTGTCGCGGGTGTTGTGCCGTCTACAAATGTGGATATAACCTTTGTTAATGAATTGCTTGTTAATGTAGATGGAAATGCAGGACCTGTAAGACGTTTTTCAAACACCTTGGATATAGCATCAACAAACATGTACTCCCTGCCGGTTGCATCGCCCGAGGCAAAGCCTGACATATCAACGCCAACCTGAGGCTGTGATACCACTATATCTGCATTTTCGCCGGAATACCTTGTGGGGTATGTTGGAATTCCATCAGGATCTGTAACCCAAGCACCGTTTATGTAGGCATACAGCTTCTGGTGAATTTTATACGGAGCTTCTAATTCCCACATATAATCAACCCATTGGTACTGAAGGTCTGCCAAGCCGCCGGTGGGGGCAACTCTTTCTGTTGCTTTGCCATCAACAAAAAGCCTGGCATAAATTCTGTTTCCGCCATAGTTTACATCATAGTTTCTGTCAAAGAATGCTTCTCTCCACTCAACATTCGTTGCGTAAACCTTCAGATCTAAGCCAAGGGCATCAATCTGACTTCCGGAAACATAATTGCCTGTGGGCAATCCGTTTACGTCAAGTTCTTGGTAAACGATGGGTATTTCGCCGGTTGCGAGACTCCAGTCTGAGGTGTCGTAATCAACAACTTTCCAGGTGTTAGCAAGTGCCGACACGCTGAGAACGGAAAGCGCAAGAGTTACGACAAGAGTTCTTTTAAGAATTTTCAGCATAATATTTTACCTCCTAAAAAATTTTAATGTTTATGCTAAGCAAAATTATATTAAACAGCGAGACAATATTCAATACTTCCTGATAAATAGCACTAATTGTGGGATAATATACCATAAAAAATCGCCTTTAAAGCTTTATCAGCATTTGTTAGGCAATTACTCTTATTTCTGGGATAAGAAGCAAAAAGTATTTCGATGCAATATGATTATTGTGACTTAGTTACGGAAGCAGATGAAAATTGACTGTATAATAAAGACAGTTAAAAAAGAAACCTTGGTCGTCAGCAAAGTTTATTGTTAAGTGCACCGTTTTGTGCGCAATAATAATTATAAAAATGAGAGGAGAAATTTAAAAATGGAAGAAATTAAAGTGACAAGAATGCCTTTAATAGGAGATGAGGCCCCCGCATTTAAGGCGGTTACAACACAGGGGGAGATTAACTTTCCGGCGGACTATAAAGGCAAATGGGTAATACTGTTTTCACACCCGGCAGATTTTACGCCTGTTTGCACTACCGAGTTTATGACCTTCGCTTCAATGGCAGATGAGTTTAAAGCACTCAATACCGAGCTTGTAGGACTTTCGGTAGACTCGCTTTATGCGCATATCGCGTGGCTGCGCAAAATTCAGGAGCTTGAATGGAATGGCAAAAAGAACATAGAAGTCAAGTTTCCCTTAATTGAAGATATCCGTATGGAGGTTTCTAATAAATACGGTATGATTCAACCAGGTCAATCGAACACTCAGGCGGTTCGTGCGGTGTTTGTGATTGACCCCGAGGGAAAAATACGTACTATTTTGTATTATCCGCTTTCGACAGGGCGTAATTTTGACGAAATAAAGAGAATTGTAGTTGCGTTACAAAAGGCAGACAACGACAGCGTGGCAACACCTGCCGACTGGCGTCCCGGTGACGATGTGATTGTCCCAACAGCAGGTTCGTGCGGCGTTGCTAAAGAACGTATGGAAAATCAGGATGATGACGGCTATTGCCTGGATTGGTTTATGTGCTTCAAACGAGAAAAGAAATAATAATACCCTGACCCCTGCGTTTTTAATGTCGCAGGGGTCTTTCTATAATGTGCCGTTTTTTGTATATAATATAGGAAGTCTTATTTAAAAAAAGTCCAAAATGGTTTGGCTTTGATATAGGTTTTCCCAATCGGCAACAAAATCGTCTATAGCATACTGAGTAAGGGGATGATATATCAACGAGTCAAATAAATCAGGACTGATAGTTACTGCATGTCCGCCTGCCATTGAAATTTTATGAATTTGCTCCACGGTTTTAAAACTTGCGGCCAAAACCTTGGATTTAAGGTTGTGTGCGGAAAACATATCCACGATTTCCCCCACAACATGCACCCCGTCGCTTACAATGTTGTCAAGCCTGTTTACATAGGGTGCCACAAACTCAGCCCCAGCTTTAGCGGCAAGCATTGCCTGCTGCTGCGTAAATATTGCAGTCGCAGTCACCCCAATCCCAATCCGGCGAAGTTCCATCATAGCTTTAAGACCCTCCGGTGAAATGGGGATTTTAATATAAAAATCTCCGCCCACAAAGTCACGAAGTGCTTTTGCTTCATCTATAATGGTTTTGGCGTCGCTGCCGGTTGTCTGAATATGAAACATTCTTTCAGGGCCTATTATCTCTCTTATCTCTTTAATCAACTTGAGAAAATCCGTATGTTCCTTGGATATAATGGTGGGGTTTGTGGTAACCCCCGCTACAGGAAAAAATTCAACGCACCTTCTTATTTCTTCGATATTTGCAGTATCAAGTATGTATAACATTCATTTCATTCCTTTTCCGATATAGTATAATCTAATCATATAACATTGTCTAAAATTTGTCAATGTATAGTTTTGATGAAGGTATAGGCACTTATAATGTGCTTTTACTCATATTCCTCAAAAAACTCGAAAAAGGTGTTGACAACAGGTCGTGTTTGTGCTAAACTATCTTTCGTTGCCTTAGTGAGAATAACTTTTCTGGTCTTTTGTCAGAAAAATATCGAAAAAACTCGAAAAAAGATATTGACAAAGTGTCGAGGTCGTGTTAAACTAAGGGTCGTTGCGCAGGCGAGGAAAAAAAGTATTGACAAAA
>CAZNYY010000065.1:0-8939 GCA_964577335.1 uncultured Oscillospiraceae bacterium
TAACGGAAAATGAATTTACGGCACTTGACGGTGAAAGTGCTGTTAAAAGCGGGCAGGTAAAAATCAACAATGCTATTTATTATGTGGGGAACACCCCACTTGCGGACTGCTTGGGGATGGATGTCACGGCATTTGTTGAAAAGAATTATGACGGTTTTATCCCCAGAGTTGTAGGCTTTTATATAAACACCAAAAAACAAAGTATACTAAATGTTGACGCAGGCGATGTTGCCTACATAAACAGGGGTGTTATCTCCATTGATGACGGTGGAAAAACAACTAAAAGATACGTTTTAGACACAGATGCCGCCTATATTTACAACGGAAAAGCCATAACCACCACGGTGGAGGACCTTGAAATTTTTGAAGGCAACCACAGTGCGATTGATTATGACAATGACGGCAGATACGATGTTTTGATTATAACGGAACAAGAAAGTTTTGTGGTTGACAGGGTACATAACGAGACGGTTTATTTTAACGACAAGTTTAAATTCCGTGGCGCAAGCGGGTTTAGATTTGAAACGGATGATGAGGAATATAAAATTGAAATATACGATTCTGACGGTGCGAGTGCAAATGTTTCGGATATTTATGAAGAAATGGGCATCACCTTTATTTGCAGTAAGGATGCAAAATATGTAAGGGCTTATCTTTCGGATAAAAAGGTTTCGGGGGCTGTCACTGAAATAAATGCGGCGGACAAAACAATAAAACTTGACAATGAGGAATATAGGCTTGCTTTGGATTTTCGGGGCAACAGCATGGTTGATGTTCAAATAGGGGAAACGGCAAGTTTTGTAATTGATAAGGACGGCAAAATTATATCGGAAACAATTCTTACCCGGTCCTCAAACCGCTACGGTTATGTTGTGGCATACGGGCGAGAGGGTTCTTTGGGGACTGTGAAAGTAAAAGTGGCGGGCTTTGGAAAAAGCGAGAAGGAAACAAAGGTTTCGGGAAGAACCACTTCCGTAAGCTATAAATATCAAAATGATGAAATGGTGGTTTTAGAGTGTGCCGATAAGGTTTTGCTTGATACTGTGAGGGTGGGCACGGATAAGCTTATTGACGCCAAGCTTACAAACAGCCTTATTGCGTACAGGCTGAACAATGAAGGGAAAATTAATTCTATCAGTGTGTACAATATTTCAAACAATAAAACAACGCTTAATTTCAACTCAAACATTCTTGCCTTCGGCGGCTATTTCGGCGCACCAAACTTTCTGATAGGCGAGCATACAAGTGTTATCTGCGTGCCCCGGACGGCAAATTCCGATGAGGACTATTATGAAATGGTAACCCTTTCGGACGACACCCCATATGAGGTATGCCCCATTCAAATTAACAGCAGTACACAGATTGCGGAAGCGGTTGTGATTATAGAAAAAATGGATGCAAGCGAAGCTACTGAAATTGACCCCGATGCAAAGGCGTCAATCGTTGGAAGGGTTACGACCGTTGTTGACGAGGGTGGGGACCTTCTCTTAAAACTTCAAATTCTTACGGGGGATGAAGAAATTTATCTTTTGACAAAGGATTATGACGGAGAGATTGCAAAAACCGTAAGGGGGCTTTCCACGGGGGATATTATAAAATATTCGGTTAATGCTTTTGACAGGCTTGACAATATTGATGTACTGGCATCAATTGCTTCTCTGGAAGATTATTTTCGGGACAACCCCAACAGCATGAGAGAAAAGATTTATGGTATATGCCATGAGATAAACCGCCGCAGACTGTCCGCCGTAAAAAATGAATTTGTGGACGAAATCACCATATCAACAGATGGTGTGAGTTATGCGGAATTTGAAGTCCCCAATTTGGAAGGACCGTATTATTATATATTTGAAGCGGACAGGGGACGGGTAATGCCGGCAACATCCGATGATGTTTTGGACTATGTAAATGTTTCCGACAGTGCTTCAAAAATATTTATGTTTGTAAAGGATAACGAACCGCAGGTAATTGTTATTGTAAGATGAAAAACAATTGAAAGGGGGTAGAGGGGATGAAACTTTTAAAAAAGATAATTGCCGCGATTATAGTTTTTACCATGGTGCCAATTAGCGGTAATTTTCCTGCTTTTGCCGAGAAACAGTTTAACGCACAGGGCTTTGAAATTGTTGATATGATTTTTGAAGATGATTTTGAGGACGGTATTTTAAAGAGTAATTATAAGCTGTATGAAGGCAATGAAGGCAACGCTCACGGCGAACTGAATATTAAAAACGGCGAACTGGAGTTTAACTGGAACAGCACAACGCCCGCTTATTCGGTGTGTGACATTTTTTTGGATGAGGAAGGCGGGGCTTATGAGGACGGTGTGTATTTTATTGAAATGGATATAAAAAAGACATCCTCAAGCTCGGCATACCTTTGGGTTTCCTCGTTTGTAAATACAATGGATACAAGCTCAACCGATTTTATAAGAATGAGGATGCTGGACGGAGTTTTTTTTGATGACAAAACGGGCAACGAAATAAATGCCGCAAACGATGCATATCACCATATAACATTTATGCTTGACCTAAATGAGAGCAAGTACTATACATGGATTAACGGTACACAGTACGTTGTAAATGCCGACAGGGCATATGCCTCAGAGGAAGGGATTAACGCCGTTAGAATACTGCTCAACAATGTGGCATACGGCGGGGCGGAAAATTATTCTGTGTTTATAGATAATATTAAAATTTACAAATCCGCATTAAATGATGAAATGGCGGTACAGAGGGATATTGCAGATTTGAACTTCGAAGATTTGTTGAGGGAAGCGCCCGATGACGATGATATAACAAAAATAAAACGTGATTTGTATCTGCCGAACGTGTCAAAAAACGGGTGTGATATTTCATGGATATCTTCCGATGAAAATGTGATTTCACCAGGCGGCACAGTGCGCCGAGGCGGGGAGGACCAAGAGGTCACCCTGACTGCAACCGTCTCAAAAGGTGCTTATTCGTTTAGTAAGAATTTTGTGTTTACGGTTCTCCAAGCAACGGAGGATACAAAGCTTTCTTTTGAAGTAAAACGAATGGTGTACGAGGATGATTTTAACGACAATAAACTGCGTGACAACTATGTGTTGTACAGCGGGCATGAGGGCAACGACTTTGGCGAACTTTATGAAAGAAGCGGGGCGCTTGAACTGCGTTGGAACAGCCCCTCATCATCCTATACAATCTGCGATATATTTTTAGATGCGGGGCGTTCTGTTTTAACGGAAGGTCTTTACTGTGTGGAACTTGATGTAAAGACAACATCCCCGGGGATGGCACGCCTGTGGGCGTCGTCAAACCTCAGCACTGCCAATATCGGTTCTGACGACATATTTCGGATGAGGATAGGCGACAATTTAATTTACGACGAAAACAACTCGGGAGGAAGGCGGCTTCCCGCACCAAGCGGACATTATTATCATTTGACATTGCTTTTTGATTTGAACGAGGGTATGTATTATAACTGGATTGACGGGCAGGAATATATGTTCAGAAAGCCAAAACTGCATACAAAGGACGGGTTTCAGGCGTTGCGCCTGTTTTTAAACGGCGGTTCGGGGCAGTACTCCGCCATGGTGGATAACCTGAAAGTATATGAAGTGGAAACACCGGATTTTGTGGCAATTGAATATGATTATGCTAACCTCTCAGCCCAAAGCCTTTTGACGGAGGAAGCTAATTATCTTGACGAAACCCTTATAAAGGCGAACCTAAATCTTCCCGCTGTCGGCAGACACGGCAGTAAAATTTACTGGACTTCAAGTGACGAGGGTACCATCTCCGCCGACGGTATTGTTACAAGACCTGCGGATAATATGCCCGACCGTGATGTTGTGCTGACGGCGACATTAACCCATGGAGAAATTACAAAGACAAAAACCTTTGATTTTACGGTGCTGTGTAATATGAACAACGATGTACGGGTACAGCGTGACCTGGATGCTATTACAACACAATTGCTTGCAAGCGAGGATGCGGACAAGATTAAAATGAGTCTTAACTTTTTGCCGGGCGGACCGTACGGCAGCGAAATAACCTGGGAAAGTTCCGCTCCCGAGGTTATAAACACGGTGGGGAGGGTTACAAGACCCAGAGAAACACGGCCCGACCAAAATGTTACCGTTACGGCAACCTTTCGTTTTGACAATATTACAATGAAAAAAGAGTTTAATTTCACCGTTTTGGCGGACGAGGTTTACAAGGACCCGCAGGTTATGAGTGATGAGGAATTCTTTGGGGTGTGGGACAAGGAAAATGAAACTTTTATAAATAAGGGAAAAATAAATTACAGTTACTCTGAAAAACTTTCAAAAACCCTCGAATGTGTCAAAGCAGGGGATTATGATGCGGCAAGGATTGAGATTTTGGAATATTTCAGAAACAGGCAAGCAAGATATACAATTAACACCTCCGCAAGGGAAACCCTGCCTGTAAATATGTTTTGTGACGGATGGCTTTTTGCAGAGTCTAACTTCTATTGCGGGGAACTTTTTGCCGACAATGATTTTAAGGCAACCGCCGCAGACATTAATCCCGCAAAGGTTGTAGCTGGTGACTACAGCTCTTTTCAGGTAATGGCATGGTATAACGAGGCATCATATTCTGAAATTTATGGGATAGGGGCCTCCGACCCAAAGCTTCGCCCCAAACTTGAGTTGCTGGTTGACGGAAAAACAAGAGTTTATGAGGCGGTTGATAACGGCGTTATAAGAGCGGGAAGTTATATGACACAAAGGTATCCCACCGAGGGAGATTTACTTAAAATTAGAAAGTACGGCGGTTATTTAAGCGACGAGGAGTACAGCGCATTGTTGAAATTTGATTTGCGTGACCTCCCGGGGGATGCAAAAATAGAAAGTGCAAAACTTATTCTCACTTGCCGAAGTACACTTAAAAGCTCCGAGGGCAAGAGAATGCTTGTAATCCGTGAGCCGTCAAACACTTGGAAGGGTTCCACTGTTACATGGAGTGCCGTAGGGGGTTTTATCTACAACAATGCGGGGCTGCCCGAGGGGCGCCACTGGGATGAATGGGCGCCGTACGGCAATACGGAGTATATGAAACAGGCATCCCGTTTTAGAATACTTACGGCAACTGCGGTGGAATACTCCATAACAAAGGATGAGTATTACCCCTACTCGGCGCTGAAAGCCGTGGGGGATATAATAAGCGACTATGGCGATTTTGTGCCAACGCCAAAGCATGACTTTGGGAATTTTCAGTCCCTTGACAATGAGGTTGCAAGGGGGCAGTACCCAAGAACCATTGATGCCGGCGGCAGGATGACAAAGCTTGTGACTACCTTTGACGCATTTTCCAAAAGTCGTTCCATGACACCGGATTATTGCAGCACTATTCTCAAGCATATATGGGACGTTGCCCATTCGCTTAGAATACGCCATAAAATAGTGCCTGACAACTGGCAGCAGATGGAAATGCAGGGGCTATATACGGCGGCGTATGGGTTTCCGGAGTTTTATGCATCCACGGGCAGTGAAGGAGAAGAAGAAAATTGGCGGGAGTATGGTTATACGGTTTTGGAAAACCTGATTGTCGACGGCTATTATGAGGACGGTACATATATTGAACCCACAGGAGATTACAGTGAAAACGTTCTTCGGGGGTTTGCCGGGGTACTTGCCTCTATGGAGCGTGACGGTTACGCCCTAAAACCTGAAAATCAAGAGCTTTTGAGGAATGCGGCATACTATAATGTCCTGCTTAGAACACCAACGGGAACAAGCCTTTCATACGGGGATGCCACCCATAAAGAACATAGCGGGAAGGGGGAAACATATCAGGCGTTCTCAAAGCTTTTTAAGGATGATGAATTAAGATATATTGACTCCTTCGGTCAATACGGAACCGAACCGGGCTGGACATCCAGACATTTTCCGACAGGCAGGGTGACGTTTATGCGTTCAAGCTGGTCCACAAACGCACTGTACATGTTCACACCCGTAAGGGGACATGAATTTAACTCCCACGGGCATCATGATGACAACCAGGTTATTGTTGCGGCATATGGGCGGATACTGCTGAGTGACCAAGGGAAATTTGACTACTCGGCAACACCCGAGAGAATATGGGGAATAAGCACCGAGGCGCATAACACCGTTTCGATAAATGATACAAATCAAGCTGACGACATACATAACGGGGTTATTCACGACTGGGTGGCAGGTGGGAAATATGATTTTCTCAGCCAGTCCAGCTTTAGCAATCCGGGTTACGAACATAGGCGCACAATATTGTTTGTAAAGCCCAATTACTGGATTGTGTCTGACAATATGAAACCCGAAACCGATGGGCAGGAAAATTTATATAAACAGCATTGGCACATGATGCCCGATGCCAAGCTGGACGGTGACGAGAGCAATAATAAAATTATGTCAAACTTTGATAACGGCGCAAATATCATAGTTGCCTCGGCGGACGGCGAGGATGTAAAACTGGTTTTGGAGGACGGTTACTGGTCAAAGGGGTACGGAAACGCACAGGACACCAAATGGGGATATTTTGAAAAGAAGGTGGCGGGAAGTACTACCCTAAACACCGTGCTGCTGCCTTATGAAAACGGCAGTGCCGATGTTAAAACAGAAAAAATACCGTTAAACGTTGAAGAAACAATTGCAACTGCCCTGAAAATAGATACAGATGTAAACAATATAAAAAGCAGTGCCCGCTATTATCTTTCCTATGAAAACAAGCCAGGCGCAAGGGAGTTTGACGGCTATTTCACGGACGGTAAAATGGCGTATATTTCAAATGACAAGGATGAAAAAACAGAGATACTGATTTTAAAGGACGGTTCATACATCAGGCGTGAAGGCACAACACTGCTTAGCACGGGGAGCAAGGTCAGTGATATTTCGGTTGAATTTCAGGGTTTTAATATGCTGATTAACTCGACTAATACACTGGATTTGTCTGAGCTTGCCGTAACGCCCGGCAGGACAATTACAAATGTTGTTATAAACGGCGAGAAAAAGCCTTTTACCCTCTCGGGAGAAACCATAAAAATTGGCGGGGAAAATGTGGATACGGATAAAGTTATAAGCGGGGAGGGTGTTGTGGCAAAAGGCGGGGGAGGCGCAGGCGGCGGCGGTGGTGCAGTGCCAACCCCGCCTGCTCCCACGCCCGTTCCCACTAATACCCCCGAAACAAATAAATTTGCGGACATTTTGGGTCACTGGGCGGAGGATGACATTTTAAATCTCTACAACCAAGGTATTATAAACGGCAGGAACGAAACCCATTTTTACCCCGACGATGTCGTAACAAGGGCCGAGGCTATAACCATGCTTACAAGGGCATTAAATCTTAAAGTAACAGAAAAAGTTATTAGTTACAGTGACGTTACCGAGGATGACTGGTTTTTTGAAATGGTAAACACAGCTTTTGGGGCAGGTATAATCGCACAGGACATAAATTTCAGACCGAATGATGCTATTGTAAGAGAAGAAATGGTCAAACTGCTTATAGGCTGTTATGAAATGGCAGGGGGCAAAGAACCCGAAGGTGCTTCCCTTGAGTTTGCGGATAATGATGAAATTTCAGACTGGGCAAAGGATTTTATCTCCAAGGGCGTTTGGCTTAACTTGGTAAAGGGGGTTGATGACAGGCATTTTGCGCCAAGGCGAAATGTGACAAGGGCAGAGGCATCAACATTTATATTAAGACTTTTGAAGTCTTTGAAGGAGTGAAAATATGATTTTTCCAACACCTCTATCAGAAAGATATGGGGATAATGAATACAGGCTTTTAAATTTTGACACTAATTTTGATATACTGTATTTGTATGAAAAATACAAAAACGGTAATGAGGATGTTTCTCTTACAAAAGACGAAGAACTTGAAAAAGAGGAATATATCTTGAAAGTTGACGGCGGCGGAATAGAGATAGCGTTTTCCACGGAGGAAGGAAAATTCCGTGCGATGGCATCCTTAAAACAGCTTTTAATTAAAGGCGGCGGCAAAATAAAATTTTGCAGTATAAAGGACAAACCCGACTTTCCGAAGAGAGGGTATATGCTGGATATAAGCCGTTGCAGAATGCCAAAGGTTGAAACAATAAAAAAACTTATAAATCTGCTTGCTGACCTGAAATATAACGAATTTCAGCTTTATATGGAAAACTTTTGTTTTAAATATTCGGCATACCCGAAGTATACGGAGGATTTTGACTGCCTGACACCGGAAGATATTCAGGAACTTGATGCGTATTGCGGCGAACGTTTTATTGAGCTTGTTCCAAACCAAAACTGTTTCGGGCATATGGCAACATGGCTTGCACAGCCGGAGTTTGCCCATCTTGAGGTTAGTGACGGCAAAACAAAAACCACAACGATAAACCCCCTAAAGGAAGAAAGCATACAGCTTGTGGACAATATTTTTGCGTCCCTTCTTCCGCATTTTAAATCTAAATATGTAAATGTGGGCATGGACGAGGCATATGGTCTTGGCAAGTTTCAGCTTGAGGAGATTTGCCGTGAAAAGGGAAAAGACAATGTGTTCATGGATTACCTTAACAAAATAAGTGATATAACAACTAAAAAGTACGGAAAAACGGTTATGTTTTGGAATGATATGGTGATAAATTATCCCGAGTCGTTTAAGCGTGTGCCCAAAGGTGCAATTGTTCTAAACTGGGGATATGAGCTGATTAGCAATACAATAGTGGAAAGAACCTGTATGGAAATCAGGGATAAGGGGCTGGACTTTTATGTCTGCCCCGGCAATGCAACATGGTTAAGCTTTACGGGGCGGTTTGACGTTATGTCCTCCAATTTGCGTACTTACGGCGAAGTTGGCAAAAAATACGGTGCGAAGGGGTATCTTTTGACGGATTGGGGTTGCGGTGAAGGGCATATGCACTTTCCTGTGCAAAGCATAATTCCCTGCGCTCTCGGGGCGCAGTATTCATGGAATACGGGG
>CAZNYY010000066.1:0-8917 GCA_964577335.1 uncultured Oscillospiraceae bacterium
TTGAGGCGATAGAGCAGTTTAGGCAGGCGATAAGCGCCTCGCCGCACTCTCCCTCGGTTCCGGTGTTGATGCTTGAAATTGCAAATTCATATAAAAAAATTGGGGAACATGAGAAGGCGGAGCTGGAAATCGCAAAGAGCGGGCTGATGGCAAACGTCTCCGAATAAGAAAATGAGGTGATAAGAATGGCAATTACCGACAGAGTGACACTTTTTGGATACAGCGCACTTGAGGCAGAGCAGTATGTGACAAAGCTTGAAGGCGAGTTTGAGGAAAAGAAGAAGGAAATTGAGGAAAGTATTGACCTGCTTAAAAGTGAAATTGAGGATATAAAAGAGCAGATTGAGAGTAACAAGAAAAACAAAAAAGTTATTGTTAGGAAAAGGGCGGCAACGGATGCTGTGGCAAGCAGTGCTACAGAAAATGCCATTATGAAATCTCTTTATGATGCACATATAAAATCTACCGAAAAGGTTGCAAAAATACAGAAAAACATATCAATAACTTTGGAGAAGAGAAGGTCCCTTATAATTATCAGAGAAAAAAAGGCGAATGAAATGAAAAACGATTTGCAAAATCTCATTGATTATATCGATTCTATTGCAAAGGATTATTGAGCCGATTAAATGGGCTTACCCTAAGAAAGAGGCTGTGGTGTTATGAGAAGTTTAAACATTAACATATCGACCAGATTTTTCGGGCTTAACAAAACAGATGTCAAAAGCTATTTTGAAGCCCTGTTAAAGGAACAGGAAAAAACCTTGGAAGATGCGTCCCGTGAGCTGGCGAACTTGAAAAGGGAACGGGATTTGAGGCTTGCCGAACTTGAGGAGTCTAAAAAAGACGAAATAAGATATGAGGACGATATCTCCGCTCCTGCGGTCGGCGACTCGAAGGTGGTCAGTGATGCTTATAAGCGTCTTGACAAGACTGTTGCGCTTATAAATATGGTTGCGGATGAAGAGGCGGCTCAGCTGGCTCAGAACGCAAATAAAAAGCTTGAAGAATATGATGACATTATTGAAAAGCTTCAAGATGACATTTCAGATAAAAAACAGAGAATAGAAAGCCTGCTTGGAGATGTTTTGGGTATTTTGAAAGCGAATATTGATGAAGTTACTTCAAAGAAAAAGAAGCCGGGCGGCGAGGACAGGTTTGAACCCGAAAAAGAAGAACGTACGAGAAAAGTGTCAAGATTTTTTGAGGAGGAGGAGTTTGAAAGCAGTATCGACCACATAAACTCCGAAAAAATAACGGCGGACGGAACCTCGCTAAAAAGCCTTCCGAGGCTTCTTATGTTTCAAAAAAAATATGGGGGGACAAGTGACAACACTTTTGATGAACCACTTGATTTTAAGGACGAGAAGGAAGACGAATTAAAAGTTTATCAGGAAGATGCTTTTGAGGATATCGATGATGAGCCGCAAGAGGAAATACCGCAGGCAGAACCTGAGCCGGAGGGCGGCAACATAAACAAAATGCGAAATGCACTTATTATCGGCAAAATTGCCGGTGAAGATATAACAGATGTAGATAATAATGTTGTAATACAAAAGGGCAAGGTTTTGACAGAGGAGGATATTGCTTTGGCGGAGAGTACGGGTAAGCTTCCTGAGCTTATAATCAACATGTGGCTGCCGAAGTGATGTAAATTGAGATGAATCAAGAAACAAGTTATGCCCCGGGGGAAACAACGGAAAATATTTTTGACCGATTGATTGCAGAAGTTACCGAGCAACAACCCTATCCTGAAAATTATTATGAAGTTGCGGCGGTGCTTGAATCCATTGGATGGAATGATGCCAGGGTTAACAGAACCTTTGGTATGAGTGATGTTTTTGAACTGGCCTCCGAAATTTTTAACGCCGTGACGGAGGAAGTCCAGTTTTCTTCGTTTGAGGAAAAACAAAGCCACACGCTGTCACATAAAACCAAGATTGTTTTAAAAAGCTTTATCAGGGGAATGGTCTTTGCACTGCCGATGGCCATTTCCGTTTTTTCAATGCTCACACTTCGCTATTCGCTTTGGTCATACGAGCATTCAACGGTTGAACTTGCGACCTGTATTGCAATAGGCACAATATTTAGCTTTCTCACGGTCGGCGGGTTTATGCAGGCGATAGCACGGCGGGGCTTTTTGTATCTTAGGCAGGGGTATTATAATTTGGCAAGGAAAATTACCATGTACTTTATACGCCTGGGGTATGTTTTGGCTGCCATTGTAGTGGTTAGTTTTTTGCTTTTCAACCTTATGTTTGAGGCTTTCCCCTACGATATGATGATGATAATTATCATGTACTATATTTTCCTGTGCGCAATTTGGTTTTCGGTAACTGTCATGTACATACTTGAGAAGGAATTCACCTTTACGGGACTTATAGTTTTGGGTATAGCCATTGTGTACCTTTTGTTTGACGTCGTGAAGATTGATATAATAATTTCACAGATTATTGCACTTTTAATTGTTTCCGTTTTGGGAATGGGGCTTATCTTCTATTATTTTCGCCGTGCCGAGCAGAAGATGGAAAAGGGGATTGAGCCTGCGCTGCCAAAAAAATCAATTACAATTTACACTACATTTCCGTTTTTTGCATACGGGTTTTTATATTTTGCTTTTTTGTTTATGGACAGGATTATCGGCTGGTCAACAAACAACTCGTATATGCCGTACATTATTTGGTTTAGGGGCGCTTATGAACTGGGACTTGACTTTGCACTGCTTATGCTTATTGTTCCCATGGGTGCGTGCGAGGTGGTTGTAAGCAAACTGATGGACGAGTTGACCGAAGGGCAGAAAAATTCTTTCGGCACGGATACCGATGCGATAAGCAAAAAGTTTAGAAAAATTTATTTCAGAAGGCTTTTGATAGTGGCTGTAGTTGCGGTTGCAAGCGCTCTTTTTACTTATTTTGCGGTATGGTATCTTGATTTGCACCCTCCAAGGGGATACAGAAGCGGATTTTTACAAAACGATATTACAAATTTTGTGCTTATTGTAGCACTTATAAGCTATGCGATAGTAAGCGTTGCGCTTATGAATTGTGTAACACTTTTCTCCCTTTCTCAGCCGGAGATGGCGGCAAAATCGGTTTTAGCGGCTCTTATCGTAAATATTGTGATAGGGTTTTTGCTAAGCCGATGGATTGATTATTATTACGCCGTTTTTGGACTTTTGGCAGGGTCGATAATATTTTTAATCCTCAGTTCAAGAAGGATTTTGGATTTGTTTAAAAAGTTGGACTACTATTTGTATTTTCAGTCTTAACAGAGGGAGAAACGCATGAATGACTTGTTAGTTAATACAATTATTTATTTTGTAAAATATATCATTGCCCTTTTTCTTTTGTTTGTCGCCGCACCCAGGCTTGTTTTTACATACAGCGACATTGATGTGACTGAAAGTGTTGTTACCAATTTTTTAAAAACCGTTTTTTGGATTATTGTTTTAGGATATATTACGGTTTGGTTGCGGCTTTTTGAGCTTATTACGATACTTGCGGTTATGGCTGCGGCATCTGCTTATAAGTATTATAAGCAGAGAATTGCGAGGGGGGACGCCCCGCCCGCGCTCACGGATGATGTGCAAATTTTGGTTATAAACCATGTTGAGCAGGTTGAGAAAATTGCGGGAAAACTGCTTCTTTGGTGGGAAAAACGGATGGACAGGTTCCGTTACATTATTTCCCTGTACTTTGGGGATGCTTGGGTTTTTACAAATGCTCTGCTTTTAATACTTGTTTTTGCATATTCGGCGTACTTAAATTTTTATGATAGTTTTGCATATGCCGCACCGCCAAACAACGAGGCGTTTTTGTCGCTTGCGAGGAGTAAGTATCTTGAACACCGCCTCATGTTCTATGACGGGATTTATCCTCAGGGGCTATACTTTTTGTTGGCGATGATGCGTAAATTTGCGCAGGTTGATGCTTTGTATGTCATTAAATTTGCAGCCCCGGTATTTGGGCTTGCCACTTGCTTTGCAATTTACTTTTTTGTGTCCAGAATAGGCGGTGTGAATGCGGGGGGTATTGTTTCGGCCATAACCTTAGGATGGCTCGGCTCTCATTTTCAGCTTTTTCCGGCTTTGGCAGGTGACCCTTTATGGGTTTCGGTAATGCTTGCATTTTTCTCGCTTTATTGCTTTTTTAAATATTCGGATTCGTGCGGCAAAAACTATTTTTTCTCTGCGGGTCTGGGTACGGCGGCGGCGGGGCTTGTTCATCCGATAGGTCTTGTGTTTATAACGGTAGGGATTACAACCCTGTCCCTCGCGCTTTTAATTGCGGGCGTTAAAAACAGCCTTATAAAATCCCTTAAAATGGCGGGCATCTTATTTTCGGCAGTGCTTATTTCTCTTTTGCCCGCAGGTGTAGGACTGCTTATGGGGAACACATTCGACCGAGGGTATTTGGAAACTGTTTTTAACACCTCTTTTGAGAAGTATGTGCCGGCACTTTTTGATTATATTGCCATAGGCGGCATGGCACTTACTTTGATGCATGCATTTGTTTCCATTAAAAACAAATGTGAGTTTGTGGCAAGAATGTGGGTTTTTCTTCTTGGGTCGGCTGTTTTTTTATCAGCGCTTTTTGCACACAGGCTTGGGAATGGATATGCGGCAGAAAAGGCAGTATTTTTATGGCGGATTATGATACCCGCTCTTGTGGGGTGCGGTGCGTCCGCTGTTTTTTCGACGGCAAACAAGGTGTTTAAGTCAAAAAATTCGGGGTATGTATTTTGTATGGGGATTATAACCGTGCTGTTAATCTTTTTCCCGCAAAAACCCTTCTCCGTGCAAAGGGGAGAAATTAATACAATTGTTGAGCAGTACCTGAAAATCAGCGGCACATACAGACCGACCCAATGGGTTATGGTTTCACGCTCAGAAGGTTTTGCACTGGCTTACGGAAGCGGTTATCATATGCTGCCCGGGGAATTTGTGGATAAATTTAACCCGCGCTTTAAAAAGCTTGTTGATACGAGCGGCCCTCTGTCAAAAACGGTGAGCGCAAATTATATATTTATTTTTAATGATAGAACGCTCTCAAAGACTGTCGAAGGTAAAGCCCTTGACAACTGGATAGAAAGTTATGATAAAAGGCATGAGAATATTGAACTTTATTATACCGACAGCAAGCTTGATATATGGATGATACAACAGGAACACAGCAGGGATGAAATAATGGAAGGTATTTGGAGAGAATAATTTTAGGTGGTGAGAAGATGCTGGATATGCATGTGACGGTTTTTCATTTTATAAAAGTTATTGCGGGTTTTTTGATTTTGTACATATTCCTCCCGTCAAGAATTATTTCTTTTGACAAGCACGGAAATGAGTGGCTTGACAAGATTTTTATTTCCATGACCCACGCCCATTTCGGCATTATTATTATAGTGCATTTATTGGTGGCGGTGAGGATTTACGAAACAATTTCGCTTGCAATCGCTCTTATAATATTTTTTATAACGTATTATAACATGCGTAATCGCCGCAGCGTGGCAGATTCCGAGGAGGAAGAAAGAAAGAGTGCGCTAGGAGTGCTTTTGGATTTGGCGGACGGGCGGCTCGGCTGGTTCGGCAATTTTATAAACTCGGCTAAAAACTTTATAAAATCCATTCCTTCAAGGATAAGAAACTTGATTATTTATTCCGTGGCACACCCCTTTGACGGAATTTTAATATTTGCAGTTTTTGTACTTGCTTTTTGGCTTAGGTTTAGGCACGCATTCGAGCATTTGTATTTCGGTGCGTCCGATGCCTATGTGCATTTGGCATGGACAAAATATTTGGGAATAAACAAAATATATTTGGACGGTGTTTACCCGTATGGGTATGAGGCAGTACTCTCCGCTCTGCATAAGCTTTTCTTTATAGACCCGGCTATACTTATAAGGTTTTTCGGCGGAATAGGCAGCTCTTTCATCCTGTTTTCAATATATTATGTGCTTAAAAAGAACCTTAAAAATCAGTTTGTACTTATTTTTGCGGCTGTTTTTGCGTTTGCCTTCGGGACGGAGTTTCCAAACGCCGCAAGTAACCTTTGGAGGCAGTTGTCCGCACTGCCGCAGGAGTATGCAACCATATTCCTCTTGCCGGGGATACATTTTTTAAATGTTTTTTATAATACCGGACGCAAAAAATATCTTCTGCTTGCGGCGGAAATACTTGCAATAACGGTTTTTATTCACTTTTACACGGCCATTTTTGTGGCGGTTGGGTATATTTTCGTGTCCCTCATGCACATAAGAAAGGTGTTTTACAAAAAAACCTTTTGGCAGGTGCTGTCGTATATGACGGGGGGAGGGGTAATCGGTATTTTGCCCATTATAATAGGACGGCTTGCGGGAATAGATTTTCATGCTATGTCATACGGATATGTTACGGAAAGTGCCGCAGTAAGTAATACCCTTGACTGGACAAAAGAAATTTTCCGTTTTGCGGAGTATGACAGAACGCTTTTGCTGCTTTTGGCAAGTGCGGCGATAATAGTTTTGGCGGCAATTTTACGCCTTATATTTTCAAGAGAGCCGGAGTACACGGGCAGGATAAAACTGTTTTTGGCAATAGCACTTTTAAACCTGTTTATATATACACAGATACGTTCCCCCGAGGTTGGATACCCCTCGCTGATGGAAGCATACCGTGCAAGTACCTTCCTTGGAGTTATAATTGTCACGCTTTATGCAATGATGGTGGGAACGATTGAATTTTTCCCTATACATAAGGCGGTTAGATATGTAATAAAACTTGCGGGGGCGGCACTTATAATCATAGTTTCGTTTAGTGTTAGCAATATGGGGCTGCTGTTTCCGCAGGGTGCAAAACTTGAATATGATGCGGCGGCATACAACTATTATAAGATAAAGGAGGAGTATCCGACACTTAACTGGACCATTATTTCACCCGTTGAACAATATTCTCAAAGTATGGGGTACGGATGGCATTACAATTTGTGGGAGTTTGTGAAGGACACGCAGGTTGAACCCAAGGAGGAGTTTGAGTTTCCCACAGATTATGTGTTTATCTTTGTTGAAAAAAGACCTCTAAACCAGTCAGACCCGTACAGACTTACAGACGAGGTCACACTACACGACTACAACCAACCCTTCCCCGAAGTGGGAGATGTCAGTGACAGGTATTATACAAATTACACCAACAGGAGGATTGTGGAGGCTAAAGCATATTTTTGGATTGAGGAAAACCTGCTTGGAGAGGGTTACTTTGACGTATTTTATGAGGATGAGCATATGAAAATATATATCCTCGAGCAGGATGGAACCAAACCGCTTAACCTTGCAAAATAGACGGAGGAGGAATTTAATATGAGAGAATATTTGTACATACTGATACCGGCGGCGGGGGTTATTTTAGCCCTTGCAGTAATTTTCACATTGCAAAAAAGAAGGCTTAAATCGCAAAGGGATATGCTTGAGAGAATTATAAACTGTTGTGATAAATCGGAAAATTTCGCAAAGGCGGCAAACGATATCTTTCATATTATTGCACAGTACATTAAAGCTGAAGAATATGCATATTATTTAATTGATAACAGAAATAAAGCATATGTATTAAAGTCGGTTCATTACAAAAAGACTTCTGATGATAGGCTAAATGTTTCATACTCGGGTCTTATTCCTCACAGGCAGATAAAATATGCCTTCCCTGTAAATATTGATGCATCCGATGTGGATGAGCGGGTAGTTCTGAAGGATATTGATGGGATGAAAATTATCAGCCTGCCCATAAAGGGCAAGAACACCCTAATTCAAATAAAAATGCCCGAAGGGTTTTCTCTGGGAGGAAAAACTGCAGCAAGGCTTACCATGCTTTCGGAGTATTTGGAGAGCGCCGCCTATTATATTTATTTGACGGAAAGCTTAAATAACCGCATCAATGTGCTTGAAACCGCAAAACAGGCAACAAGAAGCGTTACGGGAATTATAAGCGGTAACGGCATATTTAAGATGGCAATAAATATGTTCACCAAAACCATAAACGCAAAGGGCGGTTTTTTCGTCAGGGATACGGACGGCGTGATGTCACTTGAAATTGAGGGTGGGCTTTCGAAAGAAAGTAACCTGATGTTTAAATATGATGCCGCACTGCACACCTTCTTTAAAAATGCATTGGGAGAAAAGAAAATACTCACCTTAAATAAAAAGGATGACGATTTTGAGAGTATACCGGTTTATTTTGCGAGTGAGGGCGCAAAACAAATGATTCTTTTTAATATAAATCATGAAAACAACAAGGGTATTGCCGGCTTTTGGTATGACCATGCATATGAGGTAGATGATTATCAGACCAGTTCATTGCTTTTGATGTTCTCAAAAATAACCGAGGTTTTCAAAAAGACAACGGAGGTTTCATGCGGAATTCACGGCGGTGTTGACACGCTGAAAATGATTTCATCCCTCGTGGATGATTTAAGCCCGTACACTGTCGGGTTTTCAAGCCTGATGGAGCGGTATGCCGAAGGCATTGCAGAGGAAATGAAGATGTCTCGCACGGAAATACGGGACATCGGACTGGCGGCATTTTTAAGCAATATAGGGGTTGCGGCACTCTCGTATGATGTTGTGCTTAAAAAGGGTAAATATATTGAATCTGACTACGAAATAATAAAACTGCACGCCGACGTTGGGGCGGATATAATAGAGGCTGTGCATTCAAATATAGAAATTGCGGACATGGTACGATATCACCATGAAAGGGTTGACGGTAACGGATACCCCTATAAATTGTCCGGGGACGAGATACCCGTAGGGGCAAAGATTATTGCGGTTGCACAGTTTTTTGTGGCAAAAATATCACCCAGAACCTTTAGGGATGCCGCAACATATGATGAAGCATTGGGGGCTTTGGCGCAGGTGGCGGGAAGTCAGCTTGATGCGGAGATTGTAGAGGCGTTTTTAG
>CAZNYY010000067.1:0-8899 GCA_964577335.1 uncultured Oscillospiraceae bacterium
TGTGGTAAACGCATTGGGTGAACCTATTGACGGGCGTGGGTCTATTGCATCAACATCATGCAGAAGTGTGGAAAATGTTGCGCCCAGCGTTATTATGCGAAGGGAAGTGAGCGCCCCGCTGCAAACGGGGATTAAGGCGATAGATGCTATGGTGCCTATCGGCAAAGGGCAAAGAGAACTTATTATCGGAGACAGGCAGACGGGGAAAACAGCCATTTGTATAGATACCATCATTAACCAAAAGGACAAGGATGTGCTGTGCATATATGTGGCTATCGGTCAAAAGGCGTCAACCGTTGCCCGTATTATTAATGTTTTAAAGGAAACAGGGGCGATGGAATACACAACCGTAATGGTTTCAACCGCAAGTGACCCTGCTTCCCTGCAATATATAGCGCCCTATGCGGGGTGTGCGATAGGCGAGGAATGGATGGAGCAGGGGAGGGATGTTTTGGTGGTGTATGACGACCTGTCAAAGCACGCGGTGGCATACCGTGCGCTTAGCTTACTTTTGCGCCGTCCTCCCGGACGTGAGGCGTACCCGGGGGATGTGTTTTATCTTCATTCCCGCCTTTTGGAGAGGGCGGCAAGCATGAGTGAAGAGCATGGCGGAGGGTCGCTGACGGCACTGCCGATAGTTGAAACGCAGGAAGGGGATATATCCGCATATATTCCGACAAATGTTATATCTATAACAGACGGGCAGATTTATCTTGAGGCGGAGTTGTTTAATGACGGGGTGCGCCCGGCGATAAACCCGGGGTTTTCGGTTTCACGGGTGGGCGGTGCGGCACAGATAGATGCTATGAAAAAGATTTCGGGTCCGCTGCGTATTGAGTTTGCCCAGTACAGGGAACTTTCGGCATTTGCGCAGTTTGGGTCTGATTTAAGTCAGGATACGCTCGAACGTTTGAATCAAGGCGAGCGCATAATGGAAATACTAAAACAACCGCAGTACAAACCCATGGCGGTTGAAAATCAGGTGCTTATTTTATATGTGCTTATCAATAAGTATTTAATTGATGTGGACGTCAGCCGTGTACGGGAATTTCAGAAGGAATTTTTGGCTTTTGTTGGGCAAAAAAAGGGTTTTATTACCGATGAAATAAGGGAGAGCGGAAGCGTGTCGGAAGAACTTGAAGAAAAGATTAAAGCGGCAATAGACGAGTTTAAAAAGCTGCATAACTACAGTTAGGGGGGAAAGCCATGTCCTCGGTAAAAGCAATAAAACAAAGAATAGCAAATGTGCGAACTACCAAGAAAATCATGAACGCAATGGACATGGTTGCCGCATCAAAACTTCAAAAAGCAAGGAAACGGCTTGAGAGTGCCCTCCCGCATTTCGGCGAAATTAAGCGGATAATAGATAATTTGAGGAATGACAAACAGGTTATGGACAACATCTTTGCAAGGGAGCGGGAAATAAAAAACACGGCGTACATTATAATAACAAGCGACAGGGGGCTTTGCGGCAGCTACAATATAAATATTGCGGAAAAAGCCTTGGAGCATATGAACAAAGGCAAAAACGAAAAAATACTTGTTATCGGCTCAAAGGGGAACGAATATTTTAAGAGGCGGGGCAAAAATATAATGAGCAGGGTTACGGATATGTCCGAGGCGAGGATGTACGAGGATACGGGGCTTATGAGTGAGTTGGTGGCGTCACTTTATGCGTCGGGGGATGTTGACGAGGTATTTGTCGCATACACGCATTTTGAGTCGACATTAAATTATGTGCCCCGTGTGGAGCGGTTATTGCCCGTTTCACTTAAACCCGCCGAGGGGCAGGGTGAGGTGAAGTATGAGCCGAATGCCAATTTGTTTTTGGAGCGTGCAATACCGATGTATCTGCATTCCTACATTTATGCCGCAAATGCGGAGTCGGTAGCCTGTGAACACGCATCACGCATGATTAATATGGATACGGCGGGAAAAAATGCGGGTGATATTATTGACGAGCTAAACCGTATGTACAACCGCCGCCGTCAGGCGGCTATTACACAGGAATTAAACGAGATTATAGGCGGAGCAAGCATATTGAAATAAAGGTGGGATTATATTGTCCTATAAAAACACGGGAAGAATTGTGCAAATAATCGGCGCGGTACTTGATGTTCGCTTTGAAGGCAAGCTGCCTGCGCTGTATAATGCCATAGAAGTGCAGCACGGGGAGGAAACTGTTGTGCTGGAGGTTATGCAGCATTTGGGCGACAACACTGTCCGCTGCATATCCATGAACCCTACGGACGGTCTTGTGAGGGGGATGGATGCGGTGGATACGGATTCTCCCATATCCGTGCCGGTGGGCGAGGAAACACTGGGGAGAATGTTAAACGTACTCGGAAAACCAATAGATAATAAGGCGGAGCCGGACGCCAAGGAGTATTGGCCCATTCACAGGGATCCCCCAAAACTTGAAGAGCAAATAGCTACCCCTGAAATGCTGGAAACGGGGATAAAGGCTATTGACCTTTTGTGCCCCTACCCAAAGGGCGGCAAAATCGGGCTTTTCGGCGGTGCGGGTGTTGGAAAAACGGTTCTTATTATGGAGCTTATTAATAATATTGCAACCGAACATGGGGGCTACTCCGTTTTCGTGGGCGTGGGTGAGCGCACCCGTGAAGGAAATGATTTGTATTATGATATGATTAAATCGGGGGTTATCGACAAGACGGCGCTTGTGTTCGGACAGATGAACGAGCCGCCCGGTGTTAGAATGCGTGTGGGGCTTACGGGGCTTACCATGGCGGAGTATTTTCGTGACAAGGCGCAACAGGATGTGCTGTTGTTTGTTGACAATATATTCCGTTTTGTACAGGCGGGGTCGGAAGTTTCCGCACTGCTTGGGCGTGTGCCAAGTGCAGTGGGATATCAGCCAACTCTTGCCAATGAAATAGGCAGTTTGCAGGAGCGGATTGCCTCAACAAAATCCGGTTCAATAACATCCGTGCAGGCAATATACGTCCCCGCGGATGACTTTACCGACCCTGCCACCGCAACAACCTTTGCGCATTTGGATGCGGTGACGGTTTTGTCCCGCTCAATTGTGGAGCAGGGGATATACCCTGCCGTGTCACCCCTTGACTCAACTTCGAGAATTCTTGAGCAAAGCATCGTCGGGGCGGAGCATTATCGTGTTGCAAGAAGCGTGCAAAGCCTTTTGCAGCGCTACAAGGATTTGCAGGATATTATAGCCATACTTGGTGTGGACGAACTTTCCGAAAATGACAAGCTTATTGTAAACCGTGCAAGAAAGGTACAGCGTTTTCTGTCACAGCCGTTTTATGTGGCGGAGAAATACACCTCAATTCCCGGGAGGTATGTGAGTGTTGACGAAACGGTGCAGGGCTTTAAAGAAATTATAGAAGGAACACATGACGAGATACCCGAAGGAATGTTTTTGAATGCGGGGAACATAGGTGAAGTGATTGACAGGTTCAGAAAGTCAGGCGGGTGAGGTTATGGATGAAAAAAAGGTTCATTTGCGGATAGTGACACCCCATGAGGTGAGAATTGACCAAAAGGCTGACATGGTTATTATGCGAAGTGTTGACGGTGACATGGGTGTTTTACCGGGTCACGAGCCGACCGCCGCAGTGCTTGGCGACGGGATACTTCATATAATAGACGGCGGAACAAGGCAGAGGATGGCGGTTTTTGGCGGCATTGCCGAGGTTAGGGATAATATGGTGAATATACTCACAAATTCCGCCGAGCGGCCGGAGGATATAGACCGTGCCCGTGCCGAGAACGACCGTGAAAAGTTTGAACAGCTTCTGCAAGAGAGGAAGGACGACCTTAAAATTCAAAGCTATCAGGTTCTGCTTCGTCGTGCATTGGTGCAAATTGAGGTCAGCACATATCCTAATGTCAGCACGGAGGACGAGGAAGAATAGTGTGACTATACGTCTTGTCTGCCCATAGAGGTGCTATGGAAATTAATATTATTATAAAAAAACAAAATAACTATTTACAAATGGAAACTTCTGTGTTACAATGATGAAAACTAACCTCTCAAGATATTTTTGAGAGAGGAAAGGTAATGTAAAATGAATACAAATTTGTTTGCAGCAGAATACTATTATTTTAGCTTTAACTTCTTTTTTGGATTTAAGGCTTATTCTTGTTTCGCTGCTGCAAAGTGTTAGTTTTTATTAATTTTTAACACTCAAGCCCCACAGTGAAACACTGTGGGGCTTTTTGTATATTTTGGCAAAAATCCTGATACAAAAATTATAATTATATAAGGAGGAGTTATCATGGTAGTTATATTAAAACAAAATCCCGACAAAAAACAGCTTGACAACCTTGTTTCTTGGCTTGAAAGCATGAATTTGGAAATACATTTAAGCGAGGGCAAACGTGAAACAATTTTGGGAATTATAGGGGACACCTCGGCGGTTGACATTGATTTAATCGGCGCATTGGGCATTGTTGAGGACGTGAAAAGAATTCAAGAACCGTATAAAAATGCAAACCGTAAATTCCATTCGGACGATACGGTCATCAGTGTGGGGGATGCGAAAATCGGCGGCGGAAGCTTTTTGCTTATTGCGGGACCGTGCTCAATCGAATCGTCCGAGCAGATGTGCGAAGTGGCACATGCAGTTAAAAAATCGGGTGCAAATATGCTTAGGGGCGGCGCATTTAAGCCGAGAACCTCACCCTACTCTTTCCAAGGACTGCGGGGCAAGGGGATAGAAATTTTGCTTGAGGCAAAAGAGGAGTCGGGCTTGCCTGTTGTAACCGAAATTATGGATGCGGCGCAGCTTCCGCTTTTTGAAGGGGTTGACATAATACAGGTAGGTGCCCGCAATATGCAAAACTTTGAGCTTTTGAAAGAGCTTGGTCACCTTAAAAAACCAATACTTTTAAAAAGAGGGCTGTCAAGCACATTGGAAGAACTTTTGATGAGTGCTGAATATATAATGGCGGGCGGAAACGAAGAAGTTATTCTCTGCGAGAGGGGTATCAGAACCTTTGAAACATATGCGAGAAACACGCTTGATTTATCCGCAATCCCCATTTTGAAAAAGCTGTCGCATCTGCCTGTTATTGTAGACCCAAGCCACGCAACAGGCATTGCAAAGCTTGTAAAACCCATGGCAATTGCCGCCGCTGCCGCAGGTGCGGACGGGCTTATAATAGAAGTTCATAACGACCCTCCTCGTGCGCTTTGTGACGGGCAGCAGTCGCTTACCCCCGAAGAATTTGATGATGTGGCACAAAATGTGTTCAGCATTTTGCCCCATGCATACAGAATGTAGGTGAGGGATATGAAAATAGGAATTGTGGGGCTTGGGCTTATAGGCGGCTCGGTGGCAAAAGCAATAAAAAACAATACCGAGCATACGGTTTTGGGGGGTGACATAAATATTGCAACCGTTTACAAGGCAAGGCTTTTAGAGGCGATAGACGGGGAATTGACTGATGAGGTTTTGGGTGAATGCGATATGGTTATAGTTGCACTTTACCCTGGAAGTGCGGCCGAGTTTATTGAAAAAAATGCGGCGAAATTTAAAAAGGGTGCAATAGTTTTGGATTGTGCCGGGGTAAAAAGGGCGGTGTGCGAGAGGGCGTGGAAAACAGCGGACGAAAACGGGTTTGCCTTTATAGGGGGGCACCCCATGGCGGGGGTTGAGTTTTCGGGGTTTGAACATTCCAGAAAAGGTTTGTTCCAAAATGCGTCAATGATACTCACCCCTGCACCCAAAACGGGGATTGAGGTGCTTGAAAAAATTAAAGAGTTATGCATTTCAATTGGTTTTACAAATGTTGTAATATCAAGCCCCGAGGAGCATGATAAAATGATTGCATACACCTCACAGCTTGCCCATGTGGTTTCAAGCGCATATGTTAAAAGCGAGCAGGCACTCGGGCACAGGGGCTTTTCGGCGGGCAGTTACAGGGACATGACAAGGGTTGCAAAGCTTAACGAAGATATGTGGACAGAGCTTTTTATGCTAAACCGTGAAAACCTTGTGACGGAACTTGAGGGTCTGATTTTAAGGCTTGAGGAGTATAAAGATGCCATAGAAGAAGGGCATGAAGAAGAAATAAAAAGGCTTTTGCGTGAAGGGCGTGAGAGAAAAGCGGCGGCGGACGCAAGATAGGGAAGGAGGGTCGGCGGTGGATATACGGGTTTTGGCGGGCAGTCCTTATACTGTAACAGTACAAAAAGGCATTATAAATTCCGTGGGCGAATATGCAAAAAGGCTTACAAAGGCGCAAAGGGTGGCAGTTATAACAGACGATAATGTGGATAAATTGTATTCGGACGCGGTGGAAGGGTCGCTTGCCCGCACGGGGTTTTGGGTTTGCAAATATGTTTTTGAAAGCGGGGAAAAATCAAAAAACATAGGCACTCTTGAAGGTGTTTTAGAGTTTTTGGCAAAAAACAAGCTCACCCGTTCGGATATTGTTGTGGCTTTGGGCGGCGGTGTTTGCGGAGATTTGGCGGGCTTTGCAGCGGCGTCATATTTAAGGGGTATCGGATACATCCAAATTCCAACAACATTTCTTGCGGCGGTAGACTCGTCCGTCGGCGGGAAAACAGGCATAAACCTTGGGGCCGGGAAAAACCTTGCAGGTGCGTTTTGGCAGCCGATATCCGTTTTGTGTGATACGGAAACTTTTAAAACTTTGGATAAAAAAATATATCTTGACGGAGTTTCCGAGGTTATAAAATACGGTGTAATAAAGGATGCAGAAATACTTAAACAAATTGAGAGCGGACAATATGATGTTGACGAAATTTGCGCAAAATGCATAAAAATAAAGGCGGATGTTGTGGCGGCGGACGAACGTGAGGCGGGGGAGAGAAGGCTTTTAAACTTTGGGCACACGGTTGGGCACGCCATAGAAAAACTAAGCGGTTACAAGATTTCTCACGGGCATGGCGTGGCGATTGGCATGGCGGTTATTGCCCGTGCGTACGGCTTTGGTGACGAGGTGGTAAGGGTTATTCATGCGGCGGGGCTGCCAACCGAGTGCGGGTACTCCGCAGAGGAGCTTTATGAGGTGATACTCTCCGACAAAAAGATGGACGGGGGCATTTTAAACTTGATTGTGCCCGAAAAAATGGGCAAATGCGCTGTACTTCCCGTTCCCGCAGATGAGGTTTTGGGGGTGCTAAAGCGTGGATTGGGGGCAGAGTAATATGGACATGAAAATAATACCTTCCGTATTTCGGGGCGAGGTGGATGCAATCCCCTCCAAATCCCACGCGCACAGGCTTTTTATATGCGCCGCTCTGTCAGAAAAACCTGTGAACATTGAAATTTCACAGGTTTCAACGGATATTGAGGTTACGATAGACTGCATACGGGCGATGGGGGCAGAGGTTACACGGGCGGGGGACATCTACACTGTAAACCCCGTATGGGAAAAGCTTGCGAGGAATCCCGTGCTTTTTTGCAACGAAAGCGGCTCAACCCTTCGGTTTTTACTGCCCGTGGCGGCGGCTTTATTTGAAAGTGCGCATTTTGACGGTGCGGGAAGGCTGCCAAAACGACCCCTCTCTCCGCTAAAAGAGCAGATGGAGGAAAAGGGTGTAAGCTTCTCGGGTGCATCCCTGCCCCTTAGTTTAAAAGGAGTGCTGAAAAGCGGGGTATACACCTTGGCGGGGGATATAAGCTCACAATTTATATCGGGGCTTTTGTTTGCGCTGCCGATGCTTGAGGGGGACAGTGAAATTATAATCACTGGTACACTCGAATCGGAAAGTTACATAAATATGACGCTTGATGCGTTGGAGCAGTTTGGAATAAATATTCAAAAGGGGAAAAACTCTTTCCTTGTGCGGGGCGGGCAAAAATATCGAGGGGCTGACAAATGCCATGTCGAAGGGGACTGGTCAAACGCCGCATTTTGGCTGGCGGCGGGTGCTGTATCGGGCAGTGTCAAGATTTTAGGGCTTGATACTTCCTCAAAACAGGGTGACCGTGCGGTTTTAAGCATTCTTAGCGGGTGCGGGGCGGCGGTAAATGCCGAAGGGGATTTGGTATCCGTATCATCCGCCAAGCTCTCACCCATGAATATTGACGCATCCGACATCCCTGATTTGGTGCCGGTTTTGGCGGCGGTGGCATGTGCGGCGAAGGGCAAATCGCAAATAAAAAACGTGTCCCGTTTGCGCCTGAAGGAAAGTGACCGTGTGGAAGCGGTTTTAACAAATTTACGGGCTTTGGGCGGAGAAATAAAAGAGGACGGCGGCAACCTTTATATAAATGGCACGGGGTATTTGAAGGGCGGCGAGGTTTCGGGGTTTGGCGACCACAGAATGGTAATGAGCGCCGCAGTAGCCGCACTTATATGCCGTGAACCTGTGATAATAAGAGGTGCGGAAGCGGTGGACAAATCATACAAAAGCTTTTTTGATGATTTTAAAATATTGGGAGGTGAAGCATATGTCATCTGATTTCGGGAAAAACATTAGAATGAGTATCTTCGGTCAATCCCATTCCGAGGGGATAGGCGTGGTTTTGGACGGGTTGCCGCCGGGCGAGGAAATAGACATGGACGAGGTACAGGCGTTTATGACACGCCGTGCCCCGGGGCGAAATTATTACACAACAAAGAGAAAAGAGGGTGATGTGCCCCGTATTTTAAGCGGTCTTTACAATGGGAAAACCTGCGGTGCGCCTCTTTGTGCGGTTATTGAAAACACGGATGTGCGCTCTGCCGACTACAACAATATTGCGGACATTCCCCGCCCCTCTCATTCCGACTTCCCTGCACATGTGAAGTACAAGGGCGCAAACGACCCAAGGGGCGGCGGGCATTTCTCGGGTCGGCTTACGGCACCGCTTTGTTTTGCGGGGGCGGTTTGTATGCAAATTTTAAAAAGACGGGGCATTGTTATAGGCGCTCATATATCGGAAATTTTCAGTATTCG
>CAZNYY010000068.1:0-8769 GCA_964577335.1 uncultured Oscillospiraceae bacterium
ATCCCCTCTTACTGTTGCAAGCAAAATTTTCTCTCCCCGTGTTTCACCCTCGGGGGTGTTCTCACGAATTGCCAAAAAAGCATTTTGTGCCGTTTCAGCACTCATCAAAAGCTGGGGAAGATATATTTTTCCATTTTCAAAATCCCGCCCTACTATATCAAGCGCAGGAATAATATGATGGTTTATAACATCAAGCGGATTGTTTTCCTTTAAAAGGTTTATGGCTTCATTGTATGAGAGTGATTTTAGCCCCTTTAAAATCATCTCCGATAAATTGTAGTTTGATTTTTCCTGTGGCTTTTCTACGGCGGCACCGCTGTAACGTGCCACATAATCCGCACACGCCTTATCGTGCCCTGAGAGTGCCATATATGCCCGAAATGCGCCCATCATAGGCTCAGACATTGGGTTTATTATGGCGGCGGACAGTCCGTTTGCCAGAGCTATCGAGAAAAAGGTAGAATTTATCAAATCCCTTCGGGGCAGACCAAATGAGATGTTTGAAACACCCAAGATTGTGCATACCCCAAGCTCATCCCTGACACGCTTCAGTGCCTCAAGGGTTTTCTGTGCCTCGGCCTGCTCGGCACTGACGGTGAGGGTAAGGGTGTCAATTATAATATCTTTTTTGTCTATCCCGTATGATTTTGCGGTTTCAATAATCCGCTTTGCAATTTCAATTCTGCCCGAAACTGTTTGGGGAATTCCATCCTCGTCCAAAGTAAGCCCCACAACCACACCGCCGTATTTTTTAACAATGGGAAAAACCGCATCCATACTTTCTTTCTTGCCGTTTACGGAGTTTACCATTGCCTTTCCGTTATAAATCCTAAGTGCTTCCTCCAAAACCTCGGGGGTGCTGCTGTCAATTTGCAGCGGCAAACTTAAAATCCCCTGCAATTCTTCGACAGCACGGCGCATAACGGCACGCTCATCAATCTCGGGCAGACCCACGTTTACATCCAATATATCCGCACCCGCCTCCGCCTGTTTTATGCCCTCTGACAAAATATAATTGTAATCAGCCGCTTTTAATGCCTCTTTAAACCTTTTTTTGCCCGTGGGGTTTATACGCTCTCCAACACACACGGGAGCGCCCCCAAGTTTCACCGTTTCGGCGTATGACGAAACAAGTGTGTGATGCTTTTTTTCTATTTTCCGAGGGGTTATTCCTCGGCACTGCTCCGCCATCAACTCAATATGCCGCGGAGTTGTGCCGCAACAGCCGCCCAAAAGCCATGCACCTTGCTTTGCAAAATCAGCCATGGATTTTGCAAATTCCTCGGCCGCCATGTCATACACGGTTTCGCCGCCAACCCTTGCGGGCAGCCCCGCATTTGGCAGGAGGGCAATCGGTATGGATGAATATTCAAGAAACCCGGGAAAAAACTTTTTAAACTGAAGCGGACCAAAACCGCAGTTTAAGCCGATTACATCAACCCCAAGCCCCTCCAAAAGCGCAACAATTGAAACCACATCCCCTCCGCTTAGCAAGCGCCCTTCCTCATCCAAACTCATTGTGGCGATAATGGGGAGGGAGCAGGTTTCTTTTACTGCCAAAACAGCCGCCTTTATTTCATATGTGTCGGTCATGGTTTCAATCGAAACCAAGTCCGCCCCCGCACGGTACCCTGCATCAACCACCTCGGCAAAAATTTCAACAGCTTCGTCAAAAGGAAGCGTTCCCGAAGGGGCAAGGAGCGTTCCCAAAGGGCCTATATCAAGACTTACAAACTTGCCGTGCCTATTCGCACATTCCTTTGCAATGCCCACCGCCGCCGACACAATCTCGTCTACAGAATACCCCGTATCCTCAAGCTTTAGCCTGTTTGCGCCGAAGGTGTTGGAGGTTATTATATCCGCACCGACATCGAGGTAGCTGTTATGAACAGAGCGTATTTTATCAGGGTTTTCAATATTCAAAAGTTCGGGTAATGCCGTGGTGTCACCAAGCATTGTGCCCATTGCCCCGTCAATAAACAAAATTCTTTTTCCCAGTAAATTTTTCATACCTACCTCCTAAATTTGCAGTTTTTATTATCGCAATATGCGCATTTTTCTTTGTTATCGGGCTTATCCCGCCTATACCCCACAATGGCAGTGACGGATTTTGAGGGTGCCAGCATATAGCTGTCCAAAAGCGCAACTCCTATCCGCTGTGCCGAGAGTATCCGCAGTATATCTTTTTGGGTTTGTATGGGAAAATCCCCGTAACCGGGAGAAAACCGCCTTGTTGTGCAAAAGTCTTTTTTTGCGGCGTCCGTCTCCAAAGTCTTTGATATCTCGTCACAATATTCTTCAATATAAGCTGCGGCGCACGCATCAAATACGGCGGCTCTTGCCATGCTGTTTGTTTGGTACCTTTTAATTGCAATGTCAATTCCCCTACCCAAGGTGGCACACATAACAACCGCCTTCTCACAGGAGGTAAGAAATTTTTTAATACTTTTTCCCGAAAGTTCAAACCCCCCGACAAGGGACGTGCCGTCATAATCAAAAAGTTTTTTTACATACCGTGGGGTTGCGGTTTTACGCACTTCGTCAAGGCAGTCCAAAACAAGGGCGGCGGTTTGCTCATCAGGCTCACCCCGAACGCCCATATACCTTAAAGCCTCACGAAAAAGCATATAATCACCCCACGATTTCAGAAATATTTTCCATAATCTTTCCCGCAATCTCGGGCTTGTTCATGCTGTATATATGTATTCCCGAAACACCGTTTGATATAAGGTCAATAATCTGCTCGGTTGCGTATGCAATACCCGCTTGTTTTAGTGCCTCAGGCTTGTCATAAAACTTATCAATAATTGCTTTGAATTTAGGTGTTAGGGTAGCGCCCGATAATCCACACATTCTCTTTATCTGCTTTGCGTTTGTGACCGGCATAAACCCCGCCACTACAGGCAAATTCAAACCCTTAGCCGCAAGGCGGTACAAAAAACTGTACAGCATATTATTGTCAAAAAACAGTTGAGTTATAAAAAAGTCAATACCTGCGTCAAGCTTATACTTTAAATTATCAATGTCCGATTCTTTGTTCTCGTTTTCAACATGACCCTCGGGATAGCACGCCCCGCCGATGCAAAACCCGCCAAAGTTTCGGATTTCCTCCACAAGCTGGTAGGCGTATCGGTACTGCATCTTATCTTTTTCCACTTCACTGTAATCAGGCGGGAAGTCCCCCCTAAGTGCTAAAATATTAGAAATATTGTTTTGTTTAAGCTCATGCAAAACAGAATGTATTTTTTCTTTAGTCATGCAAACACAGGTCAAATGCGCAAGGGCTGTCATCCCCAGCTTATTTTGAAGGTGGGAGGCTATTTTTACGGTGTTGTCGGCGGTGGTACCTCCAGCACCGTAGGTCACGCTCATATAATCGGGCGAATACTTTGCCATTGCCGCCGATGTTTCTATCACATTATTAAGCGGCACATTTAGCTTTGGAGGGAAAATTTCAATTGCAACAACCGGCTTCTTTTTCTCAAACATATCTTTGATATACATCACACCACATCCTTAAACATTAAATCTAAATACCACAACATCCCCGTCCTGCATAACATAATCCTTACCCTCGCTGCGGATAAGCCCCTTCTCACGTGCCGCGGCATTTGAACCGTGTTCCATGAGGTCATTATATGCCACTACTTCCGCCCGTATAAAGCCCCTCTCAAAATCACTGTGAATTTTCCCTGCCGCCCCTGGTGCGCGAGTGCCTTTCTTTATTGTCCATGCCCGAACTTCCTTAGGTCCTGCGGTAAGAAAGCTGATAAGCCCCAAAAGGCTGTAACTTTTTTCAACAAGCCTGTCAAGCCCCGAGGCGGACAGATTAAGCTCGTTTAAAAACATTCGTTTTTCGTCCTCGTCCAAGGTGGAAATTTCCTCCTCAATTTTTGCGGAAACAGGTAAAACCTCGGCACCTTCTCTCTGTGCTATTTCGCTTAAAACCTTGTAATACCTGTTATTTGAAATATCCCTAAAATCATCCTCCGCCATATTTGCGGCATAAATCACGGGCTTGCTTGTAATAAGTGACATTTCACGAAGCATCTCATGCTCGTCCTCCGAAAGCTCACATGAGCGTGCCGGCAGGCCGCCCTCAAGGGTTTCCTTTATCTTTTTCAGCACTTCAACCTCTGCGGCATATTTTTTGTCGCCCGTTTTTATAAGTTTTGTGCTTCTCTCAATTCTTTTGTCAACGGTTTCAAGGTCCGCAAATATCAGCTCAAGGTTAATTGTTTCTATATCACGGGCAGGGTCAACCTCTCCGTCAACGTGAACAATTTCCCCGTCGTCAAAACATCTCACAACGTGAACAACCGCATCAACTTCCCGTATATGGGACAAAAATTTATTCCCAAGCCCCTCGCCGCGGCTGGCGCCCCTCACAAGTCCCGCTATATCCACAAATTCAATAACCGCAGGAATTATTTTTTCGGAATCATGCATTTTTGCCAAAGGGTCAAGCCGCCCGTCCGGCACGGAAACCACACCGACATTCGGCTCAATCGTACAAAAAGGATAGTTTGCGCTTTGTGCGCCCGCCTTTGTAATGGCGTTAAAAAGTGTGCTTTTCCCAACATTAGGAAGTCCTACAATACCAAGTTTCATAAGTAATTTTGCTCCTCAAAAAAATAATAATTTCAATTCTATTATTATACATTATTTTTAAAAAAACTTCAATCTTTATATTTTGTGTGGTATAATAACCTCATAGAATACAACGAAATCAAAGATTTCTGTATTCTGGAGAACATTGAATCAAGATTTGCACACGGCTTACGCCATAGTGCGCACCCTGCGGGCACTTATTTTGCTTCGCAAAACAAAAATCATGGTATAATAACATTATACATTAATTTTATTGGGGGGAACAATATGGACAAAACAAAAATTCTTGTAGTGGACGATGATGTAAATATTTGTGAAATAATACGGTTATACCTTGAAAAGGACGGGTTTGGCGTGGTTTCGGCATACAACGGCAAGTCGGCGCTTGAAAAATTTAAGTCGGAGGCGCCCCAGCTTGTTATTTTGGATTTAATGCTGCCGGAGATAAGCGGCATGGACGTGTGCAGAGAAATAAGAAGGACAAGCAATATACCTATAATTATGCTCACCGCAAAAGGAGAAACCTTTGACAAGGTTTTGGGGCTTGAAATGGGGGCGGATGACTACATAGTAAAGCCTTTTGAGGCGAAAGAGCTTGCGGCACGGGTAAAAGCAGTTTTGCGCCGTTACGACAAAAAGGAACCATATGCGGGCAAGGAAATAGTGTTCCCCTATCTTTCCATAAGCCTTGAAAACTATGAACTTAAAGTCGGCGGCGAGGTGGTGGAGGTGCCGCCCAAGGAACTTGAACTTTTGTATTTTCTGGCGTTTCACCCCAACAAGGTTTTCACAAGGGAGCAGCTTTTGGAAGGGGTTTGGAATTTTGATTATTTCGGAGATTCCCGGACCGTTGACGTTCATATAAAAAGGTTGCGTGAAAAGCTAAACGGTTATGAGGAATATTGGCAGCTTAAAACCGTTTGGGGTGTGGGCTACAAATTTGAGGTGAAATAGTTTGTTTAAAACAATTTTCGGTAAGTTTATGTCAATAAACCTGGTGGTAATACTGATAACGATGATTGTTACCGGTGCTTTTTTGTTCGGTCTTATGGCGGATTATATGCTAAACGAGAACAAAAGCACTTTAATTGATGAGGCGAAAAGGGTAAATGAACTTACCGGTATATATGTAAACAGCAATAATACTCTTGTTGAGCATATGTATTTTATGAGTATTCAGGATTTAAGCAAAAGAATTGAGGGCGTTATTTTTATAACCGATGCCGAGGGGAATATTGTTCTTGCATCGGAAAACGCAAGCCTTCATATGAGGACGGATAAAATACCGCCTGAGGCGGCAGATGCCGTAATAAAAGGCAATACTCTTGCACAGCTTGGGAACTTGGGCGGTGCTTTTTCGGAAATATATATGACTGTCGGCTCTCCGTTCACGCTTTCGGGGCAAATTGTGGGTGCAATATTTTTGTCGGTTCCCTCGCCCGAGATGAACAGGATGATATATGATATGTTTTCGTATTTTATACTGGCGGTTTCGGCTGCGGTTTTGGTGGCGGTTGCGCTTTCGTATGTGCTTTCAAAGCGCCTGTCAAGACCGCTGAAAGAAATAGGGCTTGCGGCAAAGCGCATTGCGCAGGGAGATTATGAAACAAGAGTAGAAGTTTACGGTGACGACGAAACCGCACAGCTTTGCAAGACATTTAACAATATGGCGCAGTCCTTGACGGGGCTTGAAAATATGCGCTCCAGCTTTATTGCCAATGTGTCACACGAGCTGAGAACGCCCATGACTACGATTTCCGGGTTTATTGAAGGTATTTTGGACGAAACCATCCCCCGTGAAAAGAGCGGGGAGTACCTAAAAGTTGTTTTGGACGAAACCAAAAGACTTGCAAGGCTTGTAAACGAACTTTTGGTGCTTGCAAGGATTGAGGCGGGGGAAGTAAAACTAAATATGGGTGAGTTTGACATAAACGAGCTTGTAAGGCTTACGGTACTTCGGTTTGAAAAGCAGATAACCGAGAAAAACATAAGTGTGGATGTAAGCTTTGAATCGGACCCCTGCATTGTAATTGCCGACCGTGATGCTTTGGCAAGGGTGCTTACAAACCTCTTTGACAACGCTTTGAAATTTAATATTCAAAACGGGTATTTAAAGGTGAACCTCAAAAAGCAGGGACGCAAAGTTCATGTTTCGGTTGAAAATTCGGGCATGGGGATAAGCGATGAAGAAAAAAATGTGATTTGGGACAGGTTTTATAAATCCGACAAATCACGGGGACATGACAAAAAGGGTGTGGGACTTGGTCTTTTTATAGTAAACAGCATAATAAGTTCCCACGACGAGGAGATATGGCTTGAAAGCAAGCAGGGTGAGTTTACAAGATTTATTTTTAGCCTAAAGGCTGAGGGGAACTAATTTTAACAGTTTATTCATAATACTATAACAATTTTCTGTTACAATAAAGATAATAAATACAAGGAGGGGTCAAAATGACTGATTACAATGAATTCAAATGGAATAATGATGATTATCAAAACGATATGGGGCAGTATGTCGAACCCGCAAAATACAGTGAAACAGTTAAGAAAAAACAGTCACGTCCGAGGATATGGCTTGTGTCAATGGCAAGTGCCATGGCGGGGGCGCTTATTATGAGTATTGCATCCCCCTTTGTCTCGGATTGGGTTTCGGGACTTGGAGAGAAGGAGCAGTTTTCGCTGCCCCCCCAAAACCCGCCGCAAACTTCGGTTGAGCCTGTTGTAAGCAGCCCGGACGAGGCGCAGCTTACCACCGTTGAGATAGGGCAAAAAGTAGGACCAGCAGTGGTGGGAATTGTTAGCAAGGTGTCGTATTCAGGATTTTTCCAAAGGGAGGCTTCGGGCAGCGGCTCGGGCATAATCCTTTCGTCCGACGGGTATATAGTTACAAACAACCATGTTGTAACCGGGGCAACCTCGCTGAACGTTGTTTTAAATACGGGTAAGGAATATCCTGCAAGCATTATCGGCACTGACGAGAGAACGGATTTGGCGGTTATTAAAATTGATGCGACCAACTTGCCGACTGCGGTTTTGGGAGATTCAGAAACACTTCAAGCGGGGGAGAGAGCAATTGCAATAGGGAATCCACTCGGGCAGGAATTTGCAGGGACCTTAACACAGGGCATTATAAGTGCGCTAAACAGAACTGTTGTTGTGGGTAACAAAAGCTTTACTATGATTCAAACCGATGCTGCCATAAACCCCGGCAACTCAGGCGGGGCACTGGTAAACGGCAGGGGAGAGGTCATAGGGATTAACACAGTAAAAGTAAGCACGACCGGTGTTGAGGGACTTGGTTTTGCAATACCGATAAGTGATGCAAAGCCGATTATAGAGGATTTGATAAATTTCAAATATGTAAAGGGCAGACCGCTTATAGGTTTAAACCTTCAATACATCTCAAAGCAGGAGGCGGACTATTACAATTTAGCCTCGGAAGGACTGTTTGTTGTTGATGTTTTTGCGGGTACGGGTGCGGCAAATGCGGGTATCACGAAAGGTGATATAATACTGAGTTGTAATGACGAGGAAGTAAAATCCGTTGAGGAGTTAAATGAAATCCGTGACCGGCATAAGGCGGGGGACACGCTGCACTTTAAAATTAACAGAGGCGGCAGCGTGATGAATATTGACGTTGTGCTGACGGAGGATAAACCAACGCTTGCGCAATAGTAACAAAACCATGGAGGTGTAGCATTTTTTGCTGCACCTTTCTTGTTTATTCTTGCGAATTGCAGAAAAATATGTTACAATATATTTCAAACAGTTAATTAGTACGGAGGAAATTTATATGGCTGAACTGACGCCCATGATGCGACAGTATATAAAAACAAAAGAAGAATATAAGGACGCTATTTTGTTCTACCGTCTTGGTGATTTTTACGAGATGTTTTTTGAGGATGCAGAACTTGTTTCCCGTGAACTGGAGTTGACCCTCACGGGCAAAAGCTGCGGACTTGAGGAGAGGGCGCCCATGTGCGGTGTGCCCTACCATGCGGCAGATACATATATTGCCCGTCTGATATCCAAAGGCTACAAGGTTGCCATATGCGAGCAGGTGGAGGACCCCAAAAAGGCAAAGGGGCTTGTAAAGCGTGAGGTTGTACGCATAATAACCCCGGGTACGATACTTGACGAAAGCCATCTTTTGACGAA
>CAZNYY010000069.1:0-8738 GCA_964577335.1 uncultured Oscillospiraceae bacterium
AAACGGAGAAAAGATAGGCGAAACGGACGGCACGGGGGTGCTTGACGTGCCCGAAGGCGCATTGGCAATAGGGGAACACACCCTCCGGGTGATTGCGGTTTATGCCGACAAAACCTCCTCAAGTGCAGTTGTCAATTTTAATACTATAAAAACCGTTGAAAGCATGATTGTGCAGGATTTTAACTCATATTCCGGCACAAATCAAATTGCGGCATTCAGAGAGGAAACGGGTTTTCAGCTTGTAGACCGTGGAAACACACAGGTGTCCGTGGTGGAGGGTTCCTCAGGCGAAGAAGGTGACAAGGCGATGAAGTTTGAATTTACAACTTCCGAAGTGGTGACTACAAGCGCCCCGTATTTTGAGCATTTCACCTTTAAGAATTACGGGACCGGAATTGTAAGGGTTGAATTTGACATGAAACTGAACAACCGCAATGACCGAGTGGGTCTTACCGACCCTCATCTTTGGCACGGTAGTACAACATTCTTAAATGGAGGCACATTGTTTGGAACCAGTTACAGTTATGCGGGTGGCTGGGTAAATTTTGTGCTAACATTTAATTACGATAACAAAACAGTGGATTTGTACTGTGACGGTGTTAAAATTGTAGATAATACCCCTTTTGGAACTAATCAATACTATATGTCAAACCTGCTTAGGTTCACTATATTCCAAGCAGAGGTTAAAGGAGAGGGACAGATAAAGAGCGGTTTCTCATTTGACAATTTTTCCGCGGGAAGTGTGTTGGAATACAAGGGAATAAACAGTCTTGCATACATAAAGGACGGGGTTGAAACTCTTGTAGAGGACGGCAAAGTGCCCACCGATGCAGATGCCCTAAAAGCCTATATAAACGAACCTTTAAAAGGTTCGACCGTGAATAGTGGTACTGTGGCGGTGGATGCGGGGGGGCATGAAGTTTTGCTCTCTAACGTGTCATATAATGCGGAAGAAAAAAGCGTGACCGCCTCACTTTCGGGGAAACTCCCTCGTGGACAGAAGGTTTTGTTTAGACTTTTGCCCGGGATATTGTTTTCCGACGAGGCGGCGCTTGATACGGGAGCGCATTTGAAGTTTGAAACCGAAAATATGGCAATGCCCGAAACAAATGTGAATTTTAAAACCGCAAACGGAGTGCTAAACAGCCGATACCAACTATCGGAGGATGATATTGTGACGGCGGAGGTTGACATTACAAGCCTGACAGAGGGCGTGGCATCGTTGGTGCTTGTTGCACGGCGAGAGGGTGCCCTGGTTGGTATGACGGCGAAGAATGTTACATTGTCCGGGGGCGCTCAAAACTTCGAGATAAGCCTGTCGGATATTTCGGCAGATGAGGACACGGATATAAGGCTTATTATTTGTGACAACCTGACAAGCCCCACACCTATATCAAATGTATGGACAATTGATTAAAGGGCTATTGCCCTCTACTCTTCATATAATAAAAAAATTAGGAAGGTGGTAATAATTGTGAAATCCATGAAAACAATACTGGCTATGGTAGTAGCACTTACAATGCTTTTCAGCCTTGCACCCGGGGTGTTGGCGGAAGTGTGGGAAGGCGAGGCGGAAACACCGAACTCACTGTATGAAGATTTTGACACGGGTACATGGGACGGCAGCAGAATATTCAAAACCGCAGCGGCGGGATTTGACATTTCGACACTTACAGCAGTTCCCAGAGATGGGGGACAGACGCTTCAATTTACTGCGACGGAAAACGAACAAACAACCGGTGGTTGGAGCGGCGTTTATACACGCCCGGCCGGCGTGATTACAGGAAAGAAAATCAATTTAAGCTATGACATAAATTTTGCGGACATTCCAGAGAACCACAGCGGACAATTAATGAGCTTAATTGGTGCCCAAAGTTCAAGCGGAGGTAGCCGCTGGGGCTATAACAACAAATTTAGTTTTTACGGTGACGGGACAGGCGGAATACTGGCAAAGGAAAGTGACGGGGCAAGCCAAGCCGCCCATATGAATGCGGGCGAGTGGTACACATTGGAATATGAATTTGACATGGTGGCGAAGGTACAGACCGTGACCGTAACTGACAGCGTGGGAGGAGTTCAGACGGCAATTTCATCTGCACCCATTTCAAGCAGTTTTGATGCTGTTTATGAATTTAACTTTTCGCCGAGGGCTAATTCCACGGTACTGCTTGACAATATCAATATAAATAGTGACCAACCTGTGAAGATAGGCGGAGTAAGCGAGGGTGTCACATATGACATTTCTGAACCGATTACAGTAAATGCCTATATTAAGGATGGGTTTTCACAGGCACGAATATATGGCGATGGTGCGCTTGCAGAAACAATTACAACGGAAAACACAACAGGAAATTATATGACAGCGATAGATTTTTCGGGGAGAAGTGAGATAGGCGAGGCAGTTATACGAGTGGAGGCTGATTACAGCGGTGTAACCGAAAGTGATTATGTCACGGTAAATTTGGTTAAATATGGTACGAGAACAACAGCGTACACTACGGATTTCTCGGCTTACACAGAAGGCTTGACGGTGTACAGCGACATAATGAATGCACTTGGATTAGACGCTTTGGTAATGGACACACGGGGTACATTAACCCGTGAAACAGAGGTCGGCGGCCGTGTGGAGAGCGATGTATCGTTTAAAGTTAAATTAGATGATATAAGAACAACTAATTTGCCATATATACAAAAGAATTTCACCGCTGCGGACGGCTCTGTTGCGGAACTTGAATTTGATGTATATACCGGCACTACAACCGACAGATTAACACTTTCATATCTTAAAGTTGGGGGAACTTCTCCGAGTCCCGCCTCAATACAATTAATAAATAACGGCAGCATAGCGGGCTACACATATTCCGCAATGACCTGGTACACAGTAAAATTTAGTGCTGACACATTGAGTGACCGTTACACCATATCTGTGTATAACACAAGCGGGAATTTGCTGGGGCAAACAAGCGGTTCTCTTGTAACTAACGGATTGACCATGTTTCGTGTAAGTTTTGCATCTCCGGTGGAGGCGAACGGGTACTTTGTTTTAGACGATTTGTCCATTAGTCTGAAGAAAATGTCACCAATAGTGCAAAGCTTGGCATATATGAATGTGGACGGAAGCATAGTAGATGAAAATAATTTTGTGGACGGCAAAGTAATGTCAATGACGCCTGAACTCATTGTTGGAATGACAGATGCGATTTCAAGCGTTTCAACCGCCACACTAACAGCCGAAGGCGGCAGTGCGGTGAATGTTTCTGCAACGGTAGTGGGAAATGAAATAAAGGTTTCGCTTCCGCCGCTCATGCCAAGCACCAAATACAAAATTACTTTGGGCGGTATCACCACAGGGGGCGGCGAGGCTTACGGCTATAATATTCCTGTTTGGTTTACCACGTCAAATGTGGAATTTGAAGCACTATCTCCCGCTTACAATGGGGAGGTGTTCCAAGAATTTTTGGATGGAGAGGCATTTATAACCCTGGCGGCAACAGTGCCGGATGCGCAGAGCGTGGAATTTGTAATAGGCGGAGAGGTTGTTAAAAGCTTTTCACCAACTGCCAATGGTTTATATCAGGCGGATATTTTTACCGAAGGAATGACTTTGGGGAAAAAGAACTTTACTGTAAAAGCACAGTATTTCGACGGCACTACGGAACGCAAAACCATACCCTTCAACATTAGGGAAGAAGTGAGGCGAAGATTTACAATAAGTCCACCGAACTACAGGACTTTAATAATTACACGGGAGGATTACCGACAGATTACGGATGGCATTATGACGGGAAACAAGACGGAACAACGATAGGGCTTGCCAGTGCGGTACCGGGCCCGTCGGGAGCAGAAGGGGACAAAGCATATCATTCGGAAATAACACAAGCTGCTCAATATACCGGTACCAGTTTTTATACTCAGCTTAGCGACATCACCAGAAATACCCCCTTTGCCACAAAAGGTAAAGTTGTATATGAATTTGATTTAAAGGTAAATACAAATAACGATGAGTTACGTCTTATGAGTTTTCCGCTTTGGAGCAATTCACTTATATTACTTAATCCCAGTGGAAAAATACAAGGAACCGACTATTCATATCCTGCAAATGAGTGGATGAGTTTTAAAATAATTGCGGATATCGACAACAGCCGATGGGATGTTTATCTTGACGGTGAAAAGATAGTTGATGGAGTGAGCATGGTTGCAAATCAGTATCAGACAAAGGACATGGTAAGGTTTACAATGATAGAGAGAAGCGCAAAAACAGGAGGGCAGCCCCGTGGAGGGTTCTCCCTTGACAACACCAGGTTTTACAGGCTGATTGATGTGCCGGCGGTAACATCCGCGGCGTTTATAAAGGCGGGTGCAGAAGTTGCCTCCTCCGTTATACCAAGTGATGCCGCAAGCGTAAAACTATATATGAGCGACAAATATAACAGTGTGACGGATTCGGATGTAGTAGTTTTGGTTGACGGGGCAGAAACACCGCATGGCGGTGCTTCGCTTGAAGGGAATGCCGTTGTGGTTGGTTTGCCAAGCGGTATTGCTGCGGGCGCACAGGTTGACGTTGTGCTAAAAGGCACTTTGGCAATTTCGGATGTGGGAGTAAAGCCCGTAGTGCAGGATACATTGTATTCCTTCTATGTGAGTGATGAAGAAAACCTTTATGTGTCACAACCGCAGGTAAGCGTTGAGGGCAGTGTTGCAACGGCGGTTGTAACAGTTGCAAACGGTGTGAATACGGACAGAGCCGTTAGTATGGTTATAGCGGCATACGAGGGTAACAGACTGGTTGACATTAAACTTGAAACATTTGATATTTTTGCACTTAGCAGTGAGGATAAAGACATCAGTCTGACAGTGCCTGCCGGTGCGGACAGTGTTAAGGCTATGGTGTGGGATTCATTTGAAACATTGCGACCGATTACAAACGCAAACAGCAAACCCATAAGCTAAGCAGCAAGAAGGAGCGAAAATGGATGGGGCTATATCAAAATGCGCCGAACACGCAAAACAGGCTTTCGCTGACCCAATGCACTTTTGATTGTTTTGCGCTATGAACAAACCTTACCTCTCGACGTACCTTTGTACGCCTTCGGATGCGGTTTGTCCATTCGTCATCATTTTGCTTACGCCCCAAAGGGGGGCTGTATCACAACGAAAAATTGTGATACAGCCCCCCTTTGTATTGCATAAACAGTTTGCTGAAAAATCGGTGGGATATCTCATAAAAATAAATGTCTTTATTTTTTACTGTGGTAATAAGCTGCCACCTTTTTAATTGCATTTATTATATCGTCTATATCTTTTTCGGAGTAAAATTCGTTTATAGCAAATTTTACCGCAGTTTCAAGCACCGCTTCCGCAGTCGGGCACATACCTTTTGTGTAACTTATTTCTTTGCCGTAATATTTAGAATCAAAGGGCGAATTGGTTCCTTTATAACCCTGTTTATTTTTAAATAAATTGTATTCATATATGCACATGGGTATGTATCCCTGTTGAGCGGGAACCCCCTCAGCGGTAAGGGCTGCGGCAAACTCTGAGCTGTCGGCATTCATCTCCTCGGAGTTTATTCTCATCATATAAAACCAGTAAGATGAACTGTTTCCTTCTTTAACTCTATGAGGATATATACCTTTTATATTCGAAATTTCACGGGTTATGCGGTCGCCGTACTCCTTTCTTTTTGCACATATATTTTTAAGTTTGTCAAGTTGGGCAAGTCCCACTGCCCCCTGAAGCTCGCTCATTCTGTAATTAGGCGCCAAAAACTCTATATTTCTCATGCTGTCGCCTGTTGACAATCGGTCATAATTTTTATCGGCAAATTTGAGGGTGTCCTCATAAAGGCTTTCGTCGTTTACCAAAACCATTCCCCCGTCCCCGGCGGATATATGCTTAAAGTCGTTTAAGCTAAAGCAGCCCATGTCCCCAATGGTTCCCGCAAGCCGACCCCGATATCTGCACATATAGCTTTGGGCACAGTCCTCTATAACTTTTACATTATACTTTTTGGCTATCTCCATTATTTCATCCATGTCCGCAGGGTTGCCCGCCAAATGCACAACAACTATTGCCTTTGTTTTGGAACTTATTTTTTCCTCAATTGATTTCGGTGAAATATTATATGTATGAGGGTCCACATCGGCAAATATAGGTATTGCATTTTGATAAAGTATCCCGATAACACTGCCCATGTCGGATATGGGGGTTGTTATAACCTCATCACCTTCCGTAACGCCCAATGCACCCAAAGCAACATGAATTGACGCCGTACCCGAGGTTGTGGCAACACAATGTTTTACGCCGTACATTTTGGCAAATTTCTCGTTAAATTGCTTTACTTTATTCCCATGCCAATAAAAGAGAGTGTTTTGATTAAGCGCTTCTTCAAGCTGCAAAAGCTCCTCCGCACCAAATCTTTTTCCTGTTTGAAATGGTGTGTTTTTCACCTTTTCTCCTCCGAATATAGCCAACTTTTCCACTTCTCATCATTCCTTTCCGTATTTATTAGTTCAAGCAATATCATCAATGCCCAACAATTTTGCCGCATTTGCAAAGGATACTTTTTCATAAGCTTCCTTTGATATGTCGCCCTTTTCAAAGGCGTCATCCAACCAAAAGGATAAACGCATATCATTTCTCGGGTCACATATATCCGTTCCGAAATAAAGTCTGTCTTTAAACTCTTCTATAAAGCCGCAACCGAACTCATAATCCCTTGCCACGGCATTATAACCGCTGCCTGCCGATAAATCGCCGTAAAGGTTCTCATAATTTCTCATAAGCTCCACAACTCTTCCCGGGGTTACTTTGCCTTCGGGATATTCGTTTCGATTATCTTCGGTCACATCGGCACTTATCTCTGCCCAAAACGGCTGGGAGTGACCTAAAAACTGCATTTTCGGGAACTTTTGGAGTGCCTTCTCCAATCTTGGCAGATTGATATCGTCTACAATACCGTAACAATTTCCTATTTGAGGGGCTATGTGAAAAATCAGGGGCATTTGGGTTTTTTCACAGTGGTAAAAAAGGTTTTCCATATGCGGGTCATCAAAATAAATATTTGTCGTAACCTCTCCCACTCCTTTTGCACCCAAGCTTTTATAATGCTCCAAAAAGTAGGATAAATCCGCATCGGGGCTGTTTGAACCCATAAAAGGGGATATATTGCAGAACCAATAAAAAAGGTCGCTATACTGCCTGGTAAGCATATACGCTTCTTCGTTTGACTGAATACTAAAAGCGCAGTAGGGGTTTACCCCCGGCAGAATAACTCCTTTTGAAATACCCAATTTTTTATACATTTCTCGAATTTCTTCGGGGGTTGCATAGGTTCCGCCCGTGTACCGCTCAATTCCCTTAAACATTCTTGTGTGGATATGTATATCTATTTTCTTCATTTTTCATGCCCCTCTCTTATTAACTTATATTAAAGTGTACAATAAAAAAACAAAAAAATCTTTGCATTTTAGGTTAAGAAGTTAGCAAATTTGATGATTGCTTTCTCTAAACTATGTTAATATAATATGAACTAAGTGCAAATGCATATGAACAAAGGTCATATACAAAATATAAAATAAATGGTATAATAACTACAAAGCAGTTATTATATGTTGAATTTATTCGCCGCCGAGGTTTTCCTCACCATGTTCGGAAACGGCGATGCGACATTATACCAAAATTCTTTGAATTTATGGTATAATAACCTCACAGAATACAACGAAATCAAAGATTTCTGTATTCTGGAGAACATTGAACCAAGATTTACATACGGCTTACGCCGTATTGTGTACCCTGCGGGTACTTATTTTGCAAAGCAAAATAAAAATCATGGTATAATCTCTACAATCGATATTATACTAAGTTGTTATATTATGAAACCGAGTTAATTTTGAATTGAGGTGGATTATGAATGACAAAAAACGCTCGCCGCAAGCAAAGGGAACATCTGGAGACGGGGGACTAAAATTTTGTGTTGAAAGGCGAAGTTTCACACAGGATATAAAAAGGCATTGGCATGAGTGCTTTGAAATTATACTTGTTGTTGAGGGGAGCGGAGTGCATAATCTAAACAGTACATCTTTCGGGTTTGAGCGGGGAGATATTTCGCTTATACATCCGGGTGACTTTCATGAGGTCATAATAAACCAAAGCGCACCTCTGAAGGCAATTCATATTCTTGTTTCGTTTGATTTTCTTTCAAGCAGAGTGCTTGGGAAAATACAATCCGAAAACAGAATTGTGTCAAAACACCTCGTGGGAAAAGAATTTGATATGACCATGTATATTTGCGAGACTATGCTTGAAGAATATCAAAAAATAAACAGAATTAGTATTGATATTATCCGTAATGGATTTGAGTGGATGATGCTGAATATTTTTCGCAGCGGAGCTTCGCTTGGTAATAAAAGTATATATAAGGAGGAAATCGAGCGAGCCATTATTTATATTAACAATATGTTTATGCACGATATAACCCTTGCGGACGTGGCTAAAACCATACATCTTTCAAGGGGCTATTTCAGTCAGTTTTTTAAAAAAGAAATGGGAGTGACATTTCGTGAGTACCTCAGCAATTTAAGGCTTAACTATGCGTTGAACCTGATAAAAACATCTGACATTTCCATAAGTGAGATTTGCTTCAAATCGGGATTTAATTCCGTAACATATTTTTCGCGTGCATTCAAGGAAAGCTTTGGCGTGTCACCCGAGCATTACAGAAGAAAACGCCCGAATAA
>CAZNYY010000070.1:0-8713 GCA_964577335.1 uncultured Oscillospiraceae bacterium
ATTTACAATATAGTTAAGTTCATCAAGACTTTAAAATTATCGTGTTTAAAAAAAGAAACTTGAATTGAAAGGATGTAAGGGCATGTTAAACATTTTTATGTGTGCGAATAACTATTTCAATATAGAAAAATACTACGAAATAGTTCGGTCAATATCCGTGCATTATCATTTCGCAACCAATATTGAATGTATCTGTCATAAGAAAGATATGGATATGCTTTTGGAAAAACCAAATATTATTGATATCATCTACATAGATATCAATGAAAAAGAAGATGGGCTTAATCTCGCAAAACAATTGCGGGCAATAGGTTGTGGAGCGGAAATCATCTTGCTGGCAAATAATACAGATTATCTATATGATTCGTTTGTAGTGAAGCCTACACAGTATCTCGTTGCCAGCGACTTTACATTCAATCACTTTGCAGAGGTCTTTATGCAGGCCGCCTACCGTGCCGAAACAAAACGCAGCGAAAATAGTTTGTTTTTGCACAAGTGCGGGAAGGGGCTTATTGTCTTGCCGATACATAATATTATGTTTTTTAAAATCAATAGGCGTATCGTCACTGCTCGTTGCGAGCGGCAGGAGCAAACTTTCTATTCTCATATGGGAGCATTGGAGAAACGAATGAAAGAGCAACATTTTATACGAACGCATCGCTCTTATTTGGTGAATCTATCCTACATTTCTAAAATTGTTGGAAACTATATATACCTAAATTCCGATGAAACCATGCCGATTGGCACGACGTATATGAGTAATGTGAAAAAAGCATTTCATAACTATAATATGTGGACTAAAATCTTCAAAAAATGCTGTTAAAGGGGGTGCATATAATTTTGTAAATGTTCTTAGCTAAATAGCATCAGGTGCATTTTATCAGTGTGTAATTATACCAATTTATTTTTATGCTTCATTTTATAGATCCGCTTATATTCATACATCTCTTCATCAGCAATAGATAAAAGCTCACTTACAGATAAACCATTATGATCCCCCACTTGAACAATCCCATAGCTTATACTGCTTTCGTAGGATATATCAGGGTTGTCAACAAAATCCGCCAAACGAGTACGCAGCAACTCCATCTGCATTTTGGCATCATCAATCTTGTGATTTTCAGCCAACAATAAAAACTCATCCCCACCGATACGGCATATCACCGCATTTTGGGAAAATTCCTGCAAGGTTTTTGATATGCGAATAATATATCGATCTCCCTCCGAATGACCAAATCGATCGTTTACGTATTTTAAATTGTCGATGTCGGTAAAGCATAAAATAAAGCTTCTGTTTTCAGACAGCCATTTTTCAAGAATATACATGCCGTTGTGACGGTTATATACCTGTGTCAGCATATCGTAATGGAAAAGGCTTTGTAAAGCCGTAAGTTGTTCCCGCTCTTTACGCTTATCAGTCAAGACAAAAGTGAGAGCGCTGCGACCTCGCCAATTCATTGAATGAATGGCTACAGAATAATATTGACTGTCCCTGTCCCCGAACAGTTTCAATTCGGCATTACATATTTCTTTTCTGCTGCCTATTGACTTACTCTGTTCTTGCAGCCATTGCCGCAGTATTCCTTCGTGCTTGGGATTTGCTATTGCATCGTCGAAATTATGACTGGTGAACAACCATTCTGATGTGTCGGGATCCACCACAACAAGCCATTGCGAAACTTGACATGCCAACAGTTCACATAAGTTTTTATTTTGACACAATGCATGGTTCTCCTTTTTTGGGCTTTCTATTTTCAACAGCAGCGGCATCCCGCAACTTGGACAGCATCTATGATCTGACATTTCTTCACCTTTATCATGGATATTTAATTCTAAAACCGATTACTTATTATAACGGCTCATCCTTTTGCTGTGTTAAACTTGTATTAAATTGGGCAAAAAATGTATTTAAAAACTTTTTTTGGGGGAGAAACTTGAAAAGAAATAGAGTGAGTAAAAATGAGTTCGCTTTTTCCTTTGCAGCCCACACAAAATTATTTTAGATACAAAAAAACATAATTTCAAGACAAAGGTATTCATGAATAGCAAAAATATTGTTATACTAATTAAATGAAACAAAATAGACGATCTTAGGGAATGATGGACCCGATCGTTTCGCATGATAAGACGTTAAGGATGGTGATATAACATGCTAAATATTTTACTTTGCGATGACGATTATCGCATGACCCAACACTATAGTACCATGATAACTAAGGCAGCTAAAAAACATAACATACCGGTGTCATTATCCACTTTCAACAGTGCGGAAGCCCTTTTGTTTCACCTCACAGAAGTGCCCGCGGCAGACATTATTTACTTGGACATCCTAATGGGTAAAAAAAGTGGAATGGAGGCAGCAAAGGAGCTTCGAAGCTATGGTTGTGAGGCGGAAATTATCTTTCTTACAACAAGCGAAGATCATGTGTTTGAAGCCTTCAGTGTTACGCCTGTACAATATTTATTGAAGGGGACAACCTCAGAAACTGATTTTGAACAAACTTTTTTACATGCGGTTGGGCTTGCAGAACACAAAGAAAAAGAGACCTTTCTTTGTGAATATGGTTCCACTCGCAAGGTAATTCCATTTAAAAACATTTCATATTTCGATATTTGGCAACGGATTATTACCGTTCACTATAACGTGGATCAAACCGCAAAGTTTTATTCCAGCATGGAAAAGTTACAGAAGCAATTGGCAAACAAGAACTTTGTACGCTCGCACCGCTCCTACTTGGTAAACCTATCCTATATTAAGCAGATTGGTCCGCAAAACCTAATTTTAAAAACGGAGGAGACTATTCCAATCAGCGCTATGTATATGCAAACTTTGAAAAATGCACTTTCAGATTATATATCAAGTTTTAATATTTTTAGTGTCGGTTGTCTTCCAAACGGGGAGGAATAGAAATGGCGCATATTGCTACGGGAGCAATTACAGTTTATTATCTATGCTTTATACTCTATTACAAAAAAGTGTTTCCGCCTGCCAAAAAGGCTGCTCTGAGAGTTATACTTGCAATTATAACAATGGTAGCCGGTTATATCCTTTTGGTTGCATTTAAGAAGCAGCATTTAAGCATTCCTGTTATTTTTATTCCGATGGTATGGGGTCTGTGGTTTTCCACCGGAATGCGCTGGTGGCAAGCTGTGCATGGAGCGGCGCTTTGCGTATTGACTGCACACTGTTTTCGAGCAATTATCACGGGTATTTGTGCATTGTTTCTATTGGGAAGCTTTAATGAGTTTTTTTTGGATTCCCAATCCTATTACCTTGTCACTGTTTTTATTCCTCCCTTAGGAATCCTGTTTTTCTATATTCTGCACAAAACAATTCTGCCTGGGGAAAAAATCAAAAAGATGCTTTTAGACGGACGGTATGTAAAGTTTGTGGCTGTGTATGAACTTCTTGCAACCACTTTGTTAATCGTTATGAGTTATGGCAGAGCCCTGTCTCCCCATGTGACATGGTATATTGAAATTACACTGGCGGCAAGTGTTTTAAGCCTCATTATGCTGGTTTATACCCTCCATCATGCCCTTCCCATGACTGAGTTTGTAGAACATCAGCTGCGTATAAAGTTGCTGGAGCAACAGTATGACCGTCAACTTCAGCATTATCAGTCCTATCAAAGGTTTACTGAAAGTTTTCGCATGTTTAAGCATGATTATAAAGCGCTGATGGTTTCTTTAAAAACATTGATTGGAGATAACAAAAAGGAAGATGCTGTAGCTTTAATTGATTCCATTCATGACACCATGCAAAAAGAGGTTAAAGTGCATAAGCGATATTCAGATAATTTAATTGCTGATGCAATTTTACAGGACGTTGCCAATATTTGCGAAGAGGAGCAGATTGCTTTTTCCTCTGTGTCCTATATACCCGAAACCATACCATTATCAAGACTTGATATTATACGAGTTTTGTCTAACATTACAAGCAATGCACTGGAAGCCTGCCGCAAGCTGCCTCTCTCGGAGCGTTATTTGAAAATTATCAGTAATACATCCGCCGGTTGGCTTGTCATTACCGCACAAAATTCCTTTGATGGCACCATTCGGTTTCGGGATGGTGAATACTTAACAACAAAAGAAAATGGAGATTTCCACGGCTTCGGTATATGCATTATTCGTGAGATCATTGAAAAGTCCGGCGGATTTATTAAGGTGATTGCGGATACAGAAAAAAAGATATTTACTATTAAAATTCACATTCCAAACTAAAAAGAACAATCCCCCGTGTTTTATATTAAAATCATGTATTAGTTTTTTCGCTCGAATCTTTGGTGGCAGAGACGGGTTCTTTATCACCAATTAAAAGCCGATTTTTATTCCTGCTTCCACGGAAAATCTTTCTAATGCTTGCGAAGTTTTTTCTTATCCATTTTAAACTCCCTTATTTTATCAATTTGGCACCGAAGGCTTTGCATTCGTCACCTTCGGGAGCTTCGTTGACAATCAGGCTTTCGCAAACCAAAACTGCTCCGGCATTTTTCATGCGCTCATCAAAATCACGCATCCATTCGCCGTCCCCCCAACCGTACGAGCCGAATAAAGCCAACTTTTTGCCTGAAACACTGCCCTCAATCGAAGCGATAAAGGGTTCAAATTCTTCTTCCTCTAAAACCTCTGCACCCATAGACGGGCAACCCAGTGCCAAAACATCACAATTAATATCGTCAATGCTGGCATCAGACACATTTTTAAGTGTAACACTGGCTCCGGCGCTTTCCGCACCCTCTTTGATATACTTTGCCATTTCCTCGGTATTTCCTGTGCCGCTCCAGTAAATAATGTTGATTGTCATAATATTTCTCCTTTTATATTATTTTTTTATGTGAATTGCAAGTTTGCAAGTATTTTTGTTGCCTCAAAAACAGGCGTTTGCTGTGCAATAAGGCTGGTAGCGTGAGCTTTTGCCTTATCAATGAAACTGAAAGTTTTCTTTGCACCTTGTTCATCGTGATAAACCTTCCAATAGCGGCAGCACAGATAATCCCTGCCGCCTTTTTCAATAAACGCTTTGACATCTTTTGTGGGGTATCCGAAGAATATTCCGATTTCATGAGGAAATTCATCATCGCAAAAGCGTCCCTTTAGATGACTTAGAAGTCTATCCAAAGAGCCATCGGAAGGATAATTGTATCGGCATAACAACTCCCTTGCAGCAGAACTTTTCAAGTGTTCATTCATAAGAGTTTCGTTATATATCAGTAAGAATACTTTTTCTTTTTTGCGGTACAATTCTTCCGCTAAAAGCCCGGTTGTATTGTGAATATGTTTTTTGTAGGTTTCCCAAACATCACGGCAGCAAATCGGAAATGACATCAGAGAAGAGGGCTTAACTCCTGCAAGGACAGGTGCAGCCGCTAACAAGAATTGTCTTTTCAAATATTTTCGATGTTCAAGGCAGTAACTCCCTCTCGTGTCCCTGCCTGTATTTTTTCTACCTAAACGCTCCATCCCAAACTCTCCTGTTGAATATTCCATAGCTTTGCATATAGTCCGCCTTTCGTGAGCAGTTCATCATGAGTTCCTTGCTCTGAAAGCTTTCCTTCGTCAAGTACAATAATTTGATTTGCCCCTGCCACCGTTTTCAGCCGATGGGCAATGACGATGACGGTTCGCCCTTTAATCAGTGCGGAGATTGCCTCTTGAATCAGCACCTCGTTTTCAGGGTCAATGGAGGCGGTAGCTTCGTCCAAAAGCACAATGGGAGCGTCCTTTAAAATTGCTCTTGCAATGGAAATTCGCTGACGTTCACCGCCCGATAAGGTGCAACCGTTTTCACCAATTAGGGAATTATACCCCTGGGGCATGTTGCTGATAAATTCATCGCATCGTGCAATTTTAGCAGCCCTGCGAACCTCCTCATCGGTTGCCCCTTCTTTTCCTATGCGGATATTATTCATCACCGTATCGTTAAACAAAACAACATCTTGAAACACAAAACTCATATATTTCATCAGTGCTTCAGGGTCAATTTCTTTTATGTTTTTCCCGCCAATTAAAATCTCGCCCTGATTTACGTCCCAAAACCGTGCAATCAGCCGTGAAATGGTGCTTTTCCCTGAACCGGAGGGACCTACCAAGGCAGTGACCGAATTTTGGGGCAAGGAAATGTTCATGTTTTTAATGACATTTTCTCGGTTGTAGGCAAAACTCACATTTTTAAACTCAATATTGCAATCGGGCAATGTAACCTCTGTATCCCCTTCCATAGTAGGCTCGACCCGCAGCTGCTGCATTCGCTTTGTAGACGTGAAGAAATACATCACCTCGGCAAGCATGGTCAGAAGGGTTAAAATTGGCGCATAAATACGGGTGCTTATCATGGTAAAGGTCAAAAGCTTTATGATATCAAGGCTTCCTGCCGTCAGCAGGTTTACGCCCACCAAGATGACTACACCGACTCCCACCTGTAAAATCATGGAGGATAGAGTCACAAAACTGCCTGCAACCCCCTCAAATTTGATGGCTTCCTTCATCATTTGCTTTAGCGCCCCTTTTAAAGCCGCTGATTTTTCACCCGACAAGCCAAAGGCTTTTACTACCTTGATGCCGTCCAAATATTCCTGTATTTGTTTTGAAACGTTTAGCTTTGCTTTGACATGACGCTCACCAAATTTCTGCTGTATTTTTCTTGAAAAATAAATCACACCCATGGAAAGCGGCAAAACAAACAGCAGTGCCAAGGTCATTCGCCAATCATAAAAGGCAAGCAAAACACAAACCAATAAAACGGAAACGATGTTTGCCGCAATCTGCGGAATGGCATGGCTCATGGTATGCTCTACCGTGGTGCAGTCCCCCATAATATTGGTTGTAAGCTCCGATAAATCCTTGCGGTTGAAAAAAGAAAGGGGCAGCCGTCGCATATGCTCCGCAACCTCAATGCGGATATTGGTACTTTCCTCGTAGGCTGTGGTATAGGTTTTATCATATTCTACGCTGTAAACAAAATAATAAAGTGCCGCTGAAAGGATACCAAAGCCAAGCAAAATCCATAACCTTCCTGTGTTTAGCGGCTCACCGCTCGCCAAGGGGGCAATAATCGTTTGCATCGCTTGCATGATAACCATAAAGGGCAAAAAGAGGACAATGTTTGCCAGTACGCAAACAAAAATAGCACGGTTTAAATCACGGCTTCCCTTTTCCGATAAATTAAGATGCTTTTTAAACATTGCTTTCCACCTGCCTTTCTGTCATGGACCAGCTCATAGCCGAGGTATATTGCCTCCACATACTGCTGTATCTTCCCCCTGCATCTACAAGGGCGTTGTGGCGGCCCTCCTCGGCAATCCTTCCCTCGTCAACTACAAGTATTTTATCTGCCCCCCGCACCGTCGACAACCTGTGGGCGATAATCATCACGGTTTTATTTTTCATCAGCTGCTCAAAGGCAAGCTGAATTTTATGCTCATTTTCAGGGTCTGCAAAGGCAGTGGCTTCATCTAAAACAATAATCGGCGCATCCTTTAAAATTGCCCTTGCGATAACAAGTCTCTGCTTTTCTCCGCCCGACAAATGGATATTGTTTGTGCCAATTACCGTGTCATACCCATTTGGCAGCTTTTCAATAAATTCATGACACTGGGCGGCTTTTGCGGCAGCAATCACATCGGCACGGCTTGCTTTTTTATTGCCGATTTTGATATTATCCAAAATACTTTGCTGAAACAGAAAAACATCTTGGAACACAAAGCTGACAATGCTCATCAAATATTCACTTGACAACTCACGAATATCCACACCGCCGATTTTAATGCTCCCTGCGTTTACATCATAAAAACGGGGGATTAGATGGGCAATGGTGGACTTTCCCGAACCCGAAGGACCCACCAGCGCCGTCACCTGATTTTGCTTTGCGGTAAAGGAAATATCGGATAACGCTTCCGATTCACCATAGGAAAAGCTTACATTTTCAAAGGAAATATCAAAGCTTTTTACCGTTTTGGGATTTTTAGTTTCGGGCAAAGGTTTTTCGTTTAATATTTTATCCATTCTCTCTATTCCGTCTGCAATCTGCCTGCCTTTTTGGGATACATACATCAGCCTTAAAAAAGGTGCTGTAATGGCAACGGAAAAAATCAAATAAAACAGGGCCGACATGGCAAACTTAGGGTAATCGGCAACACCGCCCGACAGCCAAATAATCACGGGAATTAGAAATATGTAGATATTGTTTAAAATAACAAGGAACATCACCATACCGTTTTTGAACGCTTTGGTGTAGGCAAGGGCGAAGTCGCCATAGGTTTTAATGGAGTCATAGAATTTGCGAAACGAATATATGGTTTGCCCAAAGGCTTTCACCACGGAAATACCCCGCACATATTCCACCGATTGGTTGTTCATATCTTCAAGGGAATCCTGATAGGTTTTGATAAACTCCATGGAGTTTTTGCCCATAAAGATACTTTGGAGGACATACATCAAAAGTATTGGTATAAGGGTTGCCGCCCCCAACCGCCAGTCAAAGACAAAAAGGATAATGAGGATAATAACAGGTGTGGCAAAGGAGCCGACAATATCGGGAAGCTGGTGGGCAATAAAGCCCTCAATTTTCTCGATATTTTCGTCCACAATTTTTCGGACTTTACCTGTGGAATTGTCTGTGTGAAACCCCATGGGCAGGCTGGCAAGATGATTTGTAAAATTTAGCTTTAAGGTGTACAGCGTTTTGAATGCCGCCAGATGGGAACACATAAGG
>CAZNYY010000071.1:0-8707 GCA_964577335.1 uncultured Oscillospiraceae bacterium
AAGGTATTTTTCGCTTTTCACCAAATAAAACATAAGCCACGCAAAAGTGCCGCAGCAAAGTGTCTCCAAGAAAACTTGGGAATTAAACGCTCTTGCACGCATACTCACATCCCTCCTAAGCCTGAAAATAAAAAGACCACAGCAAAGCATACGATAAACGCTGTCAGCAGCAGTTTACCAATAAATCGTTTTGAAAAGCCGGCGGAAAGCATCATAACATTTTTAATATCCATCATCGGTCCAAACACTAAAAATCCCATGATTGCAGCCTGCGGGAATTGATTGGTAAGGCTGCGTGCCACTATGGCATCTGAGGACGAGCAAAGGGAGAGAATAAATGCCATAGCCATCATAATAAAGATGGATAGTATAATTCCTGCGCCGCTTTGAGCGGATGTGAACAAGCCAGTCCCCAACACCTGAAAGATGGATGCCACAAAGGAGCCTATCACCAAGTATTTACCCACCTCGAAAAACTCCCCTTGGGAATGTCGTATAAATAGCCCGATTTTTTCCCTAAGTGTAGTAATGCCCTCCACATCCTCAAAGCAGCCGCAGCTACACATCAGGCTACCGGATGCCCCGCCGGACAAGACCCGGGATTTTGGTGGACGAAGTGCAAATACAAGACCAATAATAACAGCAGATATAATGCCAAGACTGATACGTCCCACAACCATTTCAATATTTCCTCCGAAAGCGTGATGGGTGGACAAAATAACCACAGGGTTAATCACAGGTGCCGCTGTCATAAAAGTGACGGCAACAGGCAGCGGAACACCTTTCTTCACTAAACTCCTGAAAACAGGGATGGATGCACAGTCGCAAACAGGAAAGCAAAATCCGGCTAAAATCGCCGTAAGCATTCCCAGTCCCATAGATTTTGGAAACCAGCATTCAAAATGAAGCTTTGGGGGATAAACACCTGTATGAACGAGGAAATCAGCACCCCAATCAGCAAGAACGGGAAGGCTTGTAGGATAATTCCTAAAAATACATTGACAACCATATTCACAGGTATTTGAAAGGAGGTCAGGATTGGTTCAGCCACCAAAAAGAACGAAACCATCAAAGCAACTATTATAAGAAACAGGTCTATCGGATTTCTTTTTTTCCTAAATAGCGGTTTGTATATGTCGCCCTTTATATCATAAAGCCCCACGCCCGGGTTTACCCCCCTAAGCAGGTGGCGGATTCTCTTGTATTTGGCAGGTGACTTTATATTGCGCATCAGCACAAAATCACTGCTTGATATTTGCTCGGGCAGGGCAGCTCCGGTTTTCCCCAACAGGTTTTCTATATTCGCCCCATCCGCTATATGTACCACTTTCTGAATGTTACATAGAGTACGAAGGGAGGGATGCAGAAAAATCGCCTGTAATTCGGTAAAAGGAACAACGCCGTTCCACTCCACCCAAATTTCATCTATCTCATGATTTTGCAGATAGTTTTCAATTTGTCCGACGATTTCGTTTGGCTGCTGCTCTAAAGCCTTTTTTAGGAATATGATGTTATCGGAGTTTTGATAACGGCTATAAAACTCCTGTTCTCCGCTTTCAAATTGGAGAACAAGCACCTTAACATCCCGCCTGTCACGCCTGCTTAGAAGGTTATTTAAAAACGTGGTTTTTCCCGCATCTAAAAACCCCGTTACGATATAAACAGGAATTCGCATCTCACCCCTCCCCTCCGAATAGTCCGCAAAGCTCCTGCCGATCTAAATTGTGACCGATGATACAAAGCGCATTACCGGAGGCTTTGCAGGTTGTTACACTAATATCTCCGGGAACATATTGTAGGTTCAGATGTCCCTTTGCCCCACAAACGATGCCTTTTGCACGAAGAATGGTTCCCTGCGCTCTTTTCTCCATATCAGATACCCTTGCCTTTAAATCCTCCCTGTCAAATATCCTATTGGTTCGGATGGTGATGGTATCAAACTGTTCATCTGCGCTATGATAACAACTGAACGTAGTAAGCGGTGGCGTATCTATTACGACACCTAAGACGGCAAACTCTGTAAGGAGGTGATGTTTATTGACAGCAAAGAATATCAAGAACTTATTGAGTTTCGTTTATACCGTCACTTACAGCAAGCCCCATCCTCAAGGATAGTGAGGAAAATTATCGGTTTAGCCAAAATAAAAGCAAAATACGATGGTAAGCAAAAGGATCTTAACAAAAGAGTTGCCGAGCATAAAGACGCATTTTACTACGACATGACAAATGATGACTGGGGTGTAATACAAATTACCCCCAATAAATGGGGTTATGGACACACAAGTAAAGTATTATTCGAAAGATATCAAACCCAAAAACCGCAAGTAATGCCCATTCAAAACGGCGACTTTAATAAAATCGATAAATACCTGAAAAACGTTCCACCCCACCAACGGATACTGGCGAAAGTTAATATGATAGCCTGTCTTGTACCAAATATTTCTCATGCTGTAGTTGTACTTCAAAGCGAAAAAGGAAGCGGGAAAACTACATTAACACAAATGATAAAAGCTATTGTTGACCCGGGAAACAAATACCCATTACAGCTAAACCCAAAGGAACTGGACTTATACTAACCCAAAACTATTTGGCGAACTTTGATAATATAAGCCATATATCGCCAAGTATTTCGGATATGTTTTGCAGGGCAGTTACAGGAGCATCTGACAATAAGAGAAAATTACACACTGATACGGACGTGGTAGTCATGGAATATAAAAACTGTGTCATACTTAATGGTATAAATCTGGGTGCGCTTAGAGATGATTTACTTGATCGAAGTATTTTAATTGCACTCCAAAAGCCAAACCCCCAAGAGGTGATGTCAGACCATAAGTATTGGGAAAATTTCAATAAGGACCTCCCCGACATTTTGGGTGGTATGTTTACAATTTTATCTAAAGCGATGAAACTGTATAACCCCAACTGTCCAAAGAGTAGCTTTCGTTTGATTGACTATGCGGATTGAGGATACGCCATAGCGGAGGTCATGGGTGGTCAGGGGCAGGAATATATAGACGCCCTTAATAAAAATCGTATTGAAAAGAACCAAGTATTATTTTCATCCCGTGCAGTATGCCTTGCTGTTCGTGAATTTATGCGTGATAAAAACCGTTGGGAAGACCAGCCAAACGTATTATTAAAACACCTTGACCCAATAGCGGTAGACAAGAGATTAGGAAAAAATACACATCTATGGCCTAAAAGCGCAATAGAAATGTCTTATCAATTGAAAAAGTACAAGTCCATATTAGCGGAGATGGGAATTACCGTAGAATGGGGAAAGCATAAGAAAGCAGGTTCAACAATAATTATTACAAAAAAATAGTTATCACCTTGTCACCGATGTTAATAATATGGCATAAGGCAAGTATTATTGTAATTTTTTACAAAAAACCGTATACATTCTCACTTCGACCATTTATAATTATCAAAAATATGGTAGGAGGTATCCTTATGACACAATCAATCAGTAACAGGTATATGCTAACGGTACGGTTTGGTAATAGGCGAGTTCATGGTTTGACTGTGTACAACAAAGACGAGGCCATAGACGTAAAGAATAGATTGGTAGCAGCAGGGGCAAGGCCATCGGATATTCGGATTGACACATACGAATCCATATTTGGGAGGGGTGAGAACGCAAATTATGAAGGCAAGGTTGTTTAACGTTCGGAGCAACAAAAAAGATGTACCCTTCATTTATTTAAAAGGTAAATGGCTTGACAGGATTGGTTTTTGCAGAAACAGCCGTATTATTGTTTGTTATGAAGAATATGGTAAGTTGACAATACTAAATGCTGATACGGTTACACATAAGGCTTTGGAAGAGGAACATCAAAGGCAAATACATATTATAGGTTAAAAAATTTCCCCAGACAGTTTATATGCTGCAAGGGGATTTTTTTATTTGTTTAACAACCGTAAATGGGGAAGGGCAGATTTTAAAACATCTACAAGCAAAGCCTTTTCTTGAGGCGAACATTTATTGATTAACTGAGTGAGTTCGTCATTTGTACCTGTTGTTTCTGCGCCACGCACAAGATAGTCAAGAGAAATGTGAAGGCAGTCAGCTACTTTAACAAGGGTGTCAAAACTCATTTTCCTTGCCCCTCTTTCAATTTGACCTACAAAGTAAGCGGATAACCCCAATAGTTCAGCCAGTTTTTCCCTTGTAATACTTAGCTTTTTTCTCTCTAATATAATTCGTTGTCCAATAGCTTCGTATGTATTCATTTAAACACCCCTGTATATTAGTATAAAGCATATTGATAAATATAAAAATTAGCTAATTGTATATTAAAAATGGTTGCAATGTGCTTTATACGGTAGTATAATGTTGTGTGTATATTCTCATGGAAGGAAGTGGCACACAATATGGATGATAGGTTTAATTATATTGCTCGTACTCTATCCCGTACAAATCGTAAGGAATACGAGAACTATGTGGTTAACGCTATTTGGAATCGGCTGAATACTACGGAAGTAAAACCGGTCTCTCAACAGTATATTAAACATGATAATAGCTACTATCTGATTGACTTGTATTTCCCACAGCTTAATATTGGTATTGAATGTGATGAATGGTATCATAAAAAGAATGTAGAACAGGATAAACGCCGAGAGATAACCATATTTGATATTCTTAAACAGGTCAAAAACATATCAGAATATCGGGCTTTGCACGTTGATGTAACGAAAAGCTATAAGGAAATAGAAGAAGAGATTAATTGTCATGTTCAAACCGTCCGCTCGTATATTGAAACGCAAAAGAACAACGGGTGTTTTTCGGCATGGCAAGAAATTTCACCCCAAGAGTATTTTAGGGATAAGGATACTATTTCCATAGAAGATAATGATATTGCATTTAGAACGATTGCCGAAACGTGCAACACTTTGTTTTCTACAAAATATAAGAATATACAGCGGAGTTGGTTTGCTCCCCCTACATTTCAAGAGAAATACGGTCAGCAATATAAGGTTTGGTTTCCAAAACTGGCAGTTGAAAACAAAGCCGTATCAAGAGGATGGCATAATGAATTATCGCCGGATGGTAAAAGGATTATTGAGTTTAACGAATTTTCCAAAGAGAAAACATACGATTTAAAGGCTGACCATTATGTTTCAAGAGTGACGTTTACACAGGTACAAGACCCCATCACACGCAAAAGAGAGTATCGTTTTGTAGGCGTTTTTAAACTTGCAGGGGCAGAAGAAAACAAAATTATATATACGCGAATGGAAGAAAGTTTCCCCTTATTAAAGCCGATAAGCGAGAACAGGAAAGCTACACTTAAATACCTATTGCATAATAAAACAACAGCTTAGACCGTCCTTTGGTGGGTAGCCTAAGCTGTTTAACATTTAGAGATAGAACATTAACAAAAGAGAAATTAAGTATACTGCTGTATATATAATATATCTATATATCTGTGTTAAAACCGTATGCGCTCACCCTTACGCTGAATTTGTTCTAAAGCGTTGAATTTATCAAAGTCCTTTTGAAGGTCGTGGGAAAACATTTCAACATATTCTTTTACTACATCTAAGGAGGAATGACCTAATATTTTTTGAAGTCTGAATATGTCCCCGCCTGCAAGAATCCACTTTTTAGCAAATGTATGCCTGTATATATGGATTGAGGTTTTTTCAACACCACGCCTTTTATGATAGCGTGTTAATGATATTCTCAAATTATCGGTATTGAGCTTATTGCCATATGCATCACAGAAAAGATAATCGTCAGGCTGACCGCCTCTGTGTTTTAAATAGTCCTTCAGTATTTTGGACAGGGTGGCTGAAAGCGGTATATATTGTTGTTTCTTGTTTTTTGTTGTGGTGAGTTTGATAAATCCACCCTCAAAATCAATATCGGTAATTTTAATATTTACAAGGGTGTTACGCCTGTTGCCTGTGGAAAGCAAATAGTTAATCATGACCCAGTTGCGATACTCTGTAAAATTACAAAGCCCAAGCTTTGGTTTTTCGAGCAGTAATTTGAGTTCTTCATCGGTATAGACCTCTTTGACCTTCTTTTCGCACCGTATGACAGGAAAGGTGATTTTGTCCATATGTCTACTGTTATGCAGATAATTGAAAACAGCTTTTAAACGCTGTAGCCATATTGATATACTGACATTGGACATAGCGGTATTTTCACGCAGATAGCAGATATAATCTTCAATGGTGTTTTTGTTAATGTCGTTAAGAAAAGTATTTTCGGGGCAGAATTTGTTAAAGTTACGCATGGTGGTTCGGTAGTTGATTTTGGTGGAATCTGTACAATCCCTGACAATGCAATACTTGATAAATTCCTCAAAGCCTTCCCTAAGTGCTTTGTTTTGTGTGTTCATTTCAATCTTCATTTTTACATTTCTCCTTTATTTTTTTGAAACAGTAATAAGCCAAAAACGGAGAAAAGGGGGATAGTAACAGATGAAACAGTTCCACTCTGTTCGTATCTCAAAATAAACAACCCCTGATACATCAAGAAAGCTTGACATATCAAGGGTTTAAAGTCTATGGAGCTGTCGAGCGGATTTGAACCGCCGACCTACGCCTTACCAAGGCGTTACTCTACCTACTGAGCTACGACAGCGTATTAAGGGGTACTTCTCTTTTCGGCTTTTATTTTCTGCTGTACCATAGTCTTACCAATTAAGCGGCATAGGTGGGCGAAAAGTCACGGAACACCGATAGAATAAGGCTGTATTACGTGCTTCTTACGGTCTTTGGTTATCCTCTGTTTACCTCTAAAATACTACTTTTATCGCCGTGATGTAGTACAAATTGTAGTAAATACTACAGCTAACAAACTTATCATAGTATACTATACTATATACATACTACTATATAATATATATTTATATTTAATTATTATTTATATATTATATAATATATTGTATGGTTATTTTTTAAGGGGGGTATATGGTTTTACTATTCCTTTTCGGATAGTGTTTTATGTGTACCCCCGTCTAAAAAAATTCAGATTATATATTTTTATTCATTTTTATAAGGCTGTAGTTTCTCATTCTGTTAGGTTAAAAATCATTTGTGCGTCAATCTTTCCAGATATGTTTACCAACGGTCCCACTTGAATAGTAACCGGGTTTGTTATATCCTGCAAGCCGTAAGCACATTCTAAAGAGAGTGTCCCGCCCGGTTGTACCTGTGCTAATGAAGGCTGTGCGTCCATAACGTCGGGCATTGTTGTAGCTACGGCACATTGTACAGAGTTTTGAAAAGCTGTAGCCCCTACTGATGTGAGAAAAGCGGCGTTTGCGTCGTTCTTATTGGTAAAGTTGTATTTTACTATAATACACGCCTTGCCCTGGTAGTCATTAGCCGTTCTGGCCGATACTATTTCTACCTCGTACTTACCGTCTACCACGCCTTTATTGGTCTGTGTAGGTGCTTGCGTCGCTGGTGGGCTTGTTTCTGCCGTCTGGTTTGTTGCCGGGCTATCCGTATTAGTTGTTTCGTTGCCCGTATCACAGGCCGCCAGGGAGCATATTACGCATATTGATACGCAGAGTACAAAGAACTTTTTCATTATCGTTACACTCCTTTAATTTTTATTTTTTCTTGTCCCTTAGACAAATTATACCATTAGTATATATGAAAAGCAATACCCTACAGCTAATTTTTGTAAAAGCTGTAGGGTATTTTTGGTTTTGGGGGCTAAGTACGTTAAATTTTTTCGCCCGTGTCGCGCATTATGAAGTCGGCTTCATAGTCGCAGTCTAACGCTTCGGCTATTTCTTGCAGCTCTTTTTCCCTAAAGTTATCTTGACGTAGTTTGTTGCTTAGGTTTTGTGAAGATGTGTTTATTTTTTCTGCAAGCTGTGTTACGGTCATTTTCCTTTTTACTAAAGCTATCTTTATTTTTTCAGACATTCCCAAAGGTGTTACACCCCCTTTCTGTTTGTCTATGTGACAATTATACATTATAAAATGTCAAATGTCAATATGGAATTAAAAAATAAATAAATAAATTTCAAAAAGGTATTGACAAGTGTAAATTTATCATGTATAATGACATTAGAAAATTACATTTGACACAACAGAATTAAAAGAAAGGCGGTATAGCAATGAAAAAATTTATAGCAAAGTTTGACGGTCAAGAGTTAGTAATCGCAACGGAAAACATTAACGAATTAACGGCGGCGTTAGTAAAAATGGGGTATTCGCTACCCGATAACGCTACAGTGTTAGAACACCTATTTGTAAAGAAGGCTGCTTACTGTACAAGGGACCTATCAATACTATTCACAGACCCAACTAAGTTTTTGGGCTAACAAGACTAAACCGACGGGCGGCGGTAAAACCGCCCAGAAAGGAAGTGTACCATGAAAAACATAATCAGAATTGGGACCGTTTACCGCTTAAACGATTTGTACAACGACGACTATACACACGCTATTATTAGCTACGACGTACAGAAACAAGAAACTGTTGTAGAATTGTTCAGTAATTGGAACAGCTCTTACAATAAAACCGATACATTTAAGAACTGCGAGCCGTTAGAAGTTGCTAAACGGTATCAAGCTTAACGGTACAGAAAGGACGGGAAATATGGTTACGTGGAACGATATAACAGACAGCCTACAAAAAGCTTTTGAAGGTAGCGGAGCACCTTATATTGACGATATATGTAAATGTTCTAAATCGGGCTACGCGGCGGCTAATATAAGTTGGTGGGTACAAG
>CAZNYY010000072.1:0-8688 GCA_964577335.1 uncultured Oscillospiraceae bacterium
TATGATGCCCGGGGCGCTATTGCCTGTCCGGGGTTTGTGGATGCCCATAGCCATCTTGGAATGTGGGAGGATTCGGTTGCCGCCCCCGGGGATGCCGGCAACGAGATATCAGCGCCTATATCCCCCCAAATGAGGGCGATAGATGCAATAAACCCCCTTGACAGGAGTTTTGGCGAAGCATTGGCGGCGGGGGTTACCACCGCAATGGTGGGCCCTGGAAGCACAAACCCCATAGGGGGAATGTTTTGTGCGGTTAAAACCCACGGCGTGCGTGTGGATGATATGGTAATAAAAAACGAGGCGGCAATGAAATTCGCCTTCGGGGAAAATCCTAAAAACGCATATGGTAAAAAGGGGAACCCCCCCGTGACAAGGATGGGTACCGCCGCACTGATAAGGGAGGCTCTTTTCCAAACAAGAGAATATATGGAGGCGCTTGAAAAATATACGAGCGGTGAAAAGAAGGACAGGCCGGAGTTTAATTTTAGATTATCCGCACTAATTCCCGTACTAAAGGGTGAGATGATTGTGAAAGCACACGCCCACAGGGCGGATGATATTTTTACAGCAATTCGCATAGCGAAGGAGTTTGGGCTTAAAATGACCCTTGAACATTGTACGGACGGGAGTATTATTGCCGATATTCTTGCGGCAGAAGGGGTTTCGGCTTGTATCGGTCCGTCCCTTAGCCACAGAAGCAAGGTTGAGCTTTCAAATCTTACCTTTGAAACACCTGCGCAATTGTCGAAAAAGGGTGTTCGGGTGGCGATAATTACAGACCACCCCGAAATCCCGCAGAAATATCTTCCCCTTTGTGCCCAGATGGCGGTTCGGGAGGGGATGGAGAGGGATGAAGCCCTTCGGGCAATCACCATAAACGCTGCGGCAATTTGCGGTATTGATGAGAGGGTAGGTTCCATATCAGCAGGGAAGGATGCGGATGTTGTAATACTAAATTCCCACCCTTTGAACTTCAATTCGGCAGTTCGGGCGGTATTTGTCGAGGGAAGTATGGCTTTTAATGGAAAATAATCCTGCCTTGGATAAAAATTGTTAAAAAAAACATTTAAAAAAACAAATTTATGCTTGCAAATGTGTGAAAAATTGTTTATAATAGAAATGTGAATACTTGTTTGATGCAGTAATGCAATTTTCATCGTAAAGTGAATGGCATTATGAAAGGGGGCAAGGGGAGTTTATTATGTGCAATGCACATTAAAATAAGAAAATATATTTATTGTAAGAAAGGGGTAGGAAAATGTTGAAAACGGGGACAAGAACAGCGCGCTCTATGGCATTTATTGTCGCTTTGGTGATGATGATGTGCCTGCTTCCCGGAGTGGTATCGGCAAATGAGATAACTAATCTCAATGCCGAACTCACAGTGGAAGAAGAAACTATTTCGATTGAGGTTACGGGGAACATAACCACCGGTGGGGATGATGTTACTCTCTTAGCACTCAAAGTACCGTCAGGCAAGGTCTTTGGTGAATTGACTGATGCAGAACTTCAAGAAGCTATCGTGTACATAGACCAGTGGGCTTCCGGTTCTAACGGTTCATGGTCAAAAACATTTACACCGAGAGACATTGCCGATGAAGGCAAAATAATTACAATTTATGCTGGCGGTGAGGGTGTTGAAACCACACCTATCGCATTTACTACGGTAGAGCTTCCGGCAGGAATTGCTGCGGCTCCCACACTCACACTTGATGGTACATCTCCATTTGTTTGGGGCGAGGGTGATATTGTGATTAACGTTGCCGGCGGCGACGATGCGGCTGACTGGATTGATAATGTAGAGATTAGCGGTGTTACTCATGCTATTCCAAATAGTGCTAATAGTACAATAACTATCGAAGCTACTAATGAATCCATAAAACCCGCTAGTGCTTTAGAAGAAAAAACTGTTACAATCAGTTTTGAAAATGAAGATTATACCGCAGTTGGTAATATTACCTTCAAGGTAATTTCCGCTGTAAAGGGAATCGTGGATGGTATTGTTGGTCCGACCTATAATGCTGAGTATAGCGCTACAGAGTACTCGGTTACAATCCCGGCGGATACAGATGAAATCGTCTACTCTGTAAAAATTGATGATGTAGATGAACCAATTCCCGCAGGTAGGGTTCTTGAAGTTGAGAGAGATGCAACCGAAGATAAGACAGTGGCTGTAAAAGCAACTATCACAGCCGGTGGTTTTACTCATGACCATAACTTCTCAAATATTATCGTAAGAAACCTTGAATATGCAGGTCCTGCGATCGGTGCAGAGGATATATCCTTTGCCGGAAATAATGTATACGGTAAAACTGGTTTCAAAGTAATAACAATAGACACTAATGAAGTAAACCCTGAAACCCAGACTATTAAAGTTGGTGACGTGGCGCTGTACTACTCACCTGTAAGAGATAAGTTTGTAGGTATTGTAAATTCAGCAGATGCAGATGCCGCTGCAGGGGCAATTACAATTGATGAAAATGCATCAGCAAAATTGTACTATGGTAAAGTTGTTAATCCTTCGGATGGAGCTGCTGTAAGTGTGCCCGATGTACAAAGAGCATTGGCTATAACCAAGAATTCGTTTACGCCTTCAGATATTCAATTGTTGGCTGCCGACGTTGTTGGATTAGGCGGTGCAGACGGGCTTGTTTCTATCCCTGACGTGCAGCGTATTTTAGCAAGGCAGAAGGATCCGACTTTGGTATTCCCGGCAGAAGAGAATTAAATATACTTACTAATTTGTTAAATATGAAAGGAGCAAAATTCATGAAAGTGAATAAAATAATTACGCTCGTAACAGCAGTTGTGTTTTTGGTTGGTCTGCTTGTAATGCCTTCTACGGCAGCAATAGATCCTTCAAAAGCAGTAATTTCTGTTGTTGGAGCAGATGTAGTACCTGGAGAAACCGTTGGGGTTGATATCAAAGGCTCGGTATTCACAACCGGATTTGTTTTAACCGTGGGGTTTGACAATGCATATTTAGAGTATGCAAGTTTAGTACCTGGTAAGGCAACATCAGTTGCAGTTGAGCAAGCCCTTACAACTGCCTCTGGTGCAGGTAAAGTGGTTTTAGAGTACACTAACCTTGGTGGAATCACTTTTGACAATGAAGTTTTGTTTACTGTTGTCTTTAATACGAACAAAGCTGCATTTGAAGCTCTAAGTGTAGCAGAGTATAATACAGCAGTATCGGTAGAACCTTATGATTACTTGTTCGAGTTGGGTATTTATAACGGAGCAACTGCGTTGGCTTTTGAATCAGGGGATATAACATCTAATCCTGCGAATGTTAAATTTTCAATCCCTCCCGCAGCTCCCGAGATAACCGGCAATGTTACAATTAACAATACATCTCCGAAGGTTGGGGATGCACTTACAGCATCATACACATATAGTGATATAAATGGTGACGCTGAAGATGCGGCTGCACAGTCAGTTGAATGGTTTGTTGGTGGCGTTTCGAAGGGAAAAACCACTAAAGCAGCTTCCTACACAGTAACAAAGGATGACTTCGGAAAAACAATAGTTGCAAAGGCTACACCCACATCAACGGTTGAGCCTAAGGCAGGTACAGCTAAGGACTCTGCGGCTACCGCAGCAGTTGCAGCTAACCCGGCACTTATTTCAAGCGTTTCAGGTCTTACCTTTACACCCACAGGGTTTATTTCAGGTAAAGCGGTAGCACTTACCTACACATTTGTGTGCCCCAACGGCGGTGCTGATGCTTCCGATATCGCTTGGACATACGAGGACGGTTCCGCAGTAGCAGGAACAATTTCGGCAGACAAAAAGGCATATACTCCGGCACCTGGCGATAAGGATAAGAAAATAAAAGTTACAGTAACACCGAAGAGTGATAGAAATCAAACAGCAGGTACTCCTGTTTCGCTTGTGTCCGCAGCCGGCGTTGTTGTTGGTAACCCGACAGTTGACAATGTTGCGTGGGATACAGATGCAATTATAGTTAATAGGGCTGCAACGGTTTCTTACGACTTTGAGGATACAATTCTTGATGACGCAGAAAACAATACAACAGTTGTATTTGAAGTAGCTGACACTGCAGATGCAACCACTTGGACTGTACTTACCGGTAACGAAGAAGGTGTGGAAATTACAAGTAACACAGAAGAATCAATTGCAACAATTACACTTGGTCTTGATTACAACGGCAAGTTTATAAAAGCTACTGTTACACCTAAGAACCAGCATGGCGTAGAAGGTGATGCTGAAGTAACAGATATTTTAGAAGTTATAGCAGGTGAGCCCACAGTTACAAATCCAAAATGGAGTGCAAACGCAATCATTCTAAACAGAGTAGTTGCAGTTTCGTATGATTTTGAAGATGCAGTACTTGAAGGAGCTGAAAACAACTCTAAAGTTGTATTTGAATGGGCTGACACAAAAGATGCGGCAGTATGGAACGAATTTGCAGTTAATGAGGACTCGGCTTTGGCATATGACCCTGGTTCATCAATAGCTACAATTTCACTTAGAGCTTTTTACAGAGGTAAATTTGTAAGAGCTACTATTACCCCTGAGAACCAGTTTGGCGTAACAGGAACACCCGTAGTACTTGATGCTATCGAAGTAAGAGCTGCGTCAGGCGGTAGCACCGGAATCGGTTCAGGTTCAACCTTACCTCCGACAAATCCAACACCTACTCCTGACCAAACAGTAACACCTGACCCGACAAGCGACCCTGTAGGAATAGCGAAGTTTTCAGATATTCCATCAGATAAGTACAGCTGGGCTGTTGAAGGTATCGATGTTCTGGTTAAAGCAGACGTTATCAGAGGTGTTACAGCCACAACATTCCAACCTGAAAAAACTCTTACAAGAGCAGAATTTACAGCTATGGTAATCCGCGCTCTTGAACTTGAGGATAATGATGCAGAAGCATCATACAGCGATGTTGCTACAAACTACTGGGGATACCTTGAAATTTCATCGGCACAAGAGCTTGGTATACTTGACTTCTTCGGTGATACATTCGCTCCTGAGCAGGCTATAACCCGTGATGAAATGGTAGCGCTTCTGTACAATGCAGCAAAAGCTGCTGACATTGCGCTTCCGACAACTGCTACAGCAGAAGACTTTACAGATGCTTCCAGCGTTGCTGAATATGCGGTAGAAGCACTTGAAGCACTTCAAAAAGCAGGAATAATCAACGGTATGGGTGACGGAACATTCGCACCTAAGGGAGAAACCACAAGAGCACAGGCTTCAAAGGTTATATTCCTGGTTTACAAGCTTAAATAAGCAAAACAAAAATTAAATATTTTGGCGGCTGTCTTATACTAAGGCAGCCGCCCTTTTCTTAGATGTAACCCGTGAAAAATATGCTACGTTTTTATAGACGGGTGACTTATATTCATCTGCAATTAAAACCTTTTCAAGGTTTTAATTGCAGAATAGTATTAATAAACCCGCCTTTATAAAATAAGAAATTAGCATACAATTTTTCAGTGTAAAAAAAATATAAATATAGCAAATTTGTGCTTGACAGGCTACAACCGTTATGTTACAATGATATTCTGTATTATTGCGAAAATACATAATGGGTTATTATGCTATTTTGCTTTTTGCTATATATTTGGGCTTAAAATAAAAACGAGGTGATTTTTTTATGGTGCATCCGGTACAGCTTGGAAGAAATACAAGGATGAGTTATGCAAAAATTGATGAGGTTTTGGAGATGCCAAACCTTATTGAGGTGCAAAAAAACTCATACAAGTGGTTTGTTGAGGAGGGACTTAAAGAGGTTTTTCACGAGGTTTCCCCGATAACCGACTATACCGGTAATCTTATTTTGGAGTTTATAGACTATTCAATTGACAGCCAGCCAAAGTATGAAATTGAGGAGTGCAAAGAAAGGGATACAAATTATGCCGCCTCATTGAGAGTGCGGGTAAGGCTGGTCAATAAAGAAACAGGGGAAATAAAGGAACAGGAAATTTTTATGGGTGATTTCCCCATTATGACCGATCAGGGAACGTTTATAATAAACGGTGCCGAGAGGGTTATTGTAAGCCAGCTTGTTCGCTCGCCCGGGATTTATTATACTGAACAGTTCGATAAAATTGGTGAAAAACTGCTTTCTGCAACTGTTATTCCTAATAGGGGGGCATGGCTTGAATATGAAACGGACTCGAATGATATTTTTTGGGTAAGGATTGACAGAACAAGAAAGCTTCCTGTTACGGTACTTTTGCGTTGCCTTGGATTAGGCTCGGACTTACAGATTTTGGAGATGTTTGGTGAGGAGAAAAAACTGTATGCAACAATAGAAAAAGACAGTGCCAAAACCGAAGAAGATGGTCTTTACGAGGTGTACAGAAGAATTCGTCCGGGGGAACCACCCACGATTGAAAGTGCCAAGGCGTTGATGAGTTCACTTTTCTTTGACCCGAAAAGATATGATTTGGCTAAGGTCGGAAGATATAAATTTAATAAAAAGCTTGGGATTGCCGCCAGAATTACGGGCTTTGTCGCCGCTGAAAACATAGTTGATGAACGCACGGGTGAACTTTTTGTGGCCGCAGGTGAGGTTATCAAACGTGATATTGCGGCTCAAATTGAGACCGCAGGGGTTAATACCGTTGATATTTTAATAGATGAAAAAGCAGTGCGGGTGCTTTCCAATAATATGGTGGAAGCACAAAGCTTTGTTGATTTTGATATAAGTGATTTGAATATAAAAGAAAAAGTAAGCCGTGAGGTTTTAGAAGAAATTCTTGAAGCATACACGGATGAGAATGAGATAAAGGCTGAAATTATCAGACGGATGGATGAACTTGTGCCCAAGGTTATCACTGTTGATGATATTTTTGCTTCTGTTAATTATTGTATTAACCTTTCCTACGGAATTGGTGTGGTTGATGATATTGATCATTTAGGCAACAGGCGTCTTCGTGGCGTGGGTGAGCTTTTGCGAAACCAGTTTAGGATGGGGCTTGCGCGCATGGAGAGGGGCGTGCGGGAGAGGATGAGCATACAGGACCTTGATATTATAACCCCCCAGTCACTTATTAACATAAGACCTGTTGTGGCAACGATAAAAGAATTTTTCGGAAGTTCACAGCTTTCGCAGTTTATGGATCAGACAAACCCCCTCGGTGAGCTTACCCATAAGCGCAGGCTTTCGGCGCTTGGTCCTGGGGGACTTAGCCGTGAACGTGCAGGATTTCAGGTGCGTGACGTTCACTATTCACATTACGGGCGGATGTGCCCGATTGAAACGCCTGAGGGACCGAATATAGGGCTTATAAACTCCCTCAGTACCTATGCACGCGTAAATGAGTATGGGTTTATAGAGGCACCTTACAGAAGGGTTATAAAAGAAGAGACAAGGGTTACGGATGAGATTGTTTATATGACGGCGGATGTTGAGGATGAATATATCGTCGCACAGGCAAACTCACTGCTTGACGATGACGGGAACTTTATGTCAAGAAAGGTCAGCGCAAGATATAAAGAGGATTTTATTGAGGTTGAACCGCAGGATGTGGACTTTATGGACGTGTCACCCAAGCAGGTTGTGTCAGTCGCAACTGCAATGATTCCGTTTTTGGAGAATGATGATGCAAACAGGGCGCTGATGGGCTCGAACATGCAGCGTCAGGCGGTGCCGCTTTTGAATACCGATTCGCCCATAGTTGGCACGGGTATGGAGTATAAGGCCGCTAAAGACTCGGGTGTTGTTGTTATGGCAGACACGGACGGCGTTGTTGAAAAAATTTCAGCAAATGAAATTATTATAAAGGATGACAACCATCAACGCCATAGCTTTAAACTTTTGAAGTTTATGCGTTCAAACCAGGGTACATGCATAAATCAAAAACCTATTGTAAAGCGGGGCGACAGGGTTGAAAAGGGTGACATAATAGCGGACGGTCCTTCGACCTCAAACGGCGAGATTGCCCTTGGCAGAAATGTTCTCATTGGCTTTATGACATGGGAAGGCTATAATTATGAGGACGCAATTTTAATTAATGAAAAGCTTGTAAAGGAAGATATTTTTACATCCATTCATATAGAAGAATATGAGGCCGAGTCCAGGGACACCAAGCTTGGACCGGAAGAAATAACCCGTGATATACCCAATGTCGGCGAAGATGCGCTGAAGGATTTGGATGAGCGGGGAATTGTCCGTGTCGGTGCGGAGGTTCGGTCGGGAGATATTTTGGTTGGCAAAGTGACCCCGAAGGGAGAGACGGAGCTTACACCCGAGGAAAGGCTTTTACGGGCGATTTTCGGTGAAAAAGCAAGAGAGGTAAGGGATACATCCCTTCGTGTGCCCCATGGAGAGGCCGGGATAATTGTTGATGTTAAAGAATTCACAAGGGAAAACGGCGATGAGCTGCCCCCCGGGGTTAACCAGTTGGTTCGTTGCTATATAGCACAGAAAAGAAAAATTTCAGTGGGTGACAAGATGGCGGGCCGACATGGTAACAAGGGCGTTATTTCAAGGATTTTGCCGGAGGAGGATATGCCATTTCTGCCGGACGGAACGCCGCTTGATATTGTGTTAAACCCCCTTGGCGTTCCTTCACGAATGAATATCGGACAGGTTTTGGAGGTGCATTTAGGTCTTGCAGCGAAAAAGCTTGGATGGAAGATAGCCACACCCGTATTTGATGGGGCGGTTGAGGATGATATTATGGATGCCTTGGAACAGGCGGGATA
>CAZNYY010000073.1:0-8665 GCA_964577335.1 uncultured Oscillospiraceae bacterium
ACAAATTATTGGAATTATATACATATCGACACGACAACTATCCTAACATAGGGGGTTCGTGAATCAACACCACAACAACTTTTCACACAACACGATCAACGTATCCCTGTAAATATTTGGTAATTTCCATTTAAGCCTCTTTTTTGTATCTAAAAAACAAAATAGCTCATTAACAATACGATCAAGAAGCCAATGTTTATGGAACTTTGTTATATCTTTTTCAAAAGATAATTAGTATTGCTGATCAAAAAGTCATTTAAGATTGACTTTTAATTCGATAAGAATTATCATCTTTGAGACTAAAAGACGTTGCTTATCAATCAAAAGTAGTGTTTGTTATTTCAGCATAATTGAGCAGAAAGAGGTCAGCCTTTGAAGACTGTTATTCTTGCAGGTGGTTTCGGCACACGCATTTCAGAAGAAAGTCACTTGAAACCAAAGCCAATGATCGAAATTGGTGACAAGCCGATTTTATGGCACATTATGAAGATTTATTCCGCACACGGATTTAACGACTTCATAATTTGCGCGGGTTATAAACAACAAATCATAAAGGAATATTTTGCAAATTACTATCTGCATCAAAGTGATATTACCTTCGATTTTACATCTGAAAAGCAGTATTGCGTTAACAACTCTTGTGCAGAACCATGGAAAGTGACCATTGTTGACACCGGCCTTGAAACTATGACCGGTGGTCGTGTTAAGCGAATTCAGAAATATGTCGGTAATGAGCCTTTTTTACTTACTTACGGCGATGGGGTCAGCGACATTGATCTTACTGAACTTGTAAAATTCCATAAAAACCATGGCAAAATCGCCACCATAACTGCAATAAATACTGGGCAGAGATTTGGAGTGCTCGATATTTCCAATACTAATGCCATAACCTCTTTCAGAGAAAAGAATATTGACGATGGCAGTTTCATAAATGGTGGTTATATGGTTTTTCAACCTGAAATATTCAATTACTTAGACGGAGACGGAACAGTTTTAGAGAAAAAACCTTTAGAAACAGTTGCCGAAAAAGGGCAGCTAATGGCCTATAAGCATCGCGGCTTTTGGCAATGTATGGATACACAGCGCGACAAAATGAGCCTTGAAAGTCTGTGGGCCTCTTGTAATGCTCCTTGGAAAGTCTGGTAATGCTAGAATTCTATAAAAATAAAAAGGTTTTCATAACGGGTCATAACGGTTTTAAGGGCACTTGGCTCTGTAAAATGCTAACAATGGCTGGAGCAAAGATATATGGTTTTTCTTTGCCGGAACAATCTGACAGTAATTTTGATTTTTTTCGATTATCAAAAATAAGTGCTAACGTTAACTCAAAATATGGTGATATAAGAAAATTTGAGGCACTGAAAACTGCATTCGAAGAAGCTCAGCCCGAAATAGTGTTTCATTTGGCTGCTCAGCCGCTTGTGATAGAGAGTTATAAGAACCCTCACTATACCTATGAAACCAATGTAATGGGAACGGTTAATTTATTAGAATGTGTACGTCATTCTGACTGTGTAAAGTCTCTACTGAACGTTACAACTGACAAAGTTTATGAAAATAAAGAATGGTGCTGGGGGTATCGTGAAAATGAACCGTTAGATGGGTATGACCCGTATTCTAACAGCAAGTCGTGTTCAGAGCTTGTTACCCACAGTTATAACAAGTCATTTTTCTCAAATAATGGAATCGCAGTATCTACTGCTAGAGCCGGAAACGTTATCGGCGGCGGTGACATGGCTGCTGACAGAATTATTCCGGACTGTGTTCGTGCAGCAATGCAGCAAAAAGAAATAATTGTAAGAAATCCTTATTCCATAAGACCTTATCAGCATGTTTTAGAACCTTTATCTGCATACTTAATTATAGCAGAAAAGCAATATAATAGTGTTAGCTTTGCAGACAGTTACAATGTCGGTCCTGACAACTGTGACTGTGTTTCTACAGGTGAACTTGTTGATATTTTCTGCAAAAAATGGGGAAACGGACAAAACTGGAAAAATATCGCTAATGATGGACCTCATGAAGCAAAGTTTTTGAAACTTGATTGTTCAAAGATTAAGACTGCACTGCAATGGGCACCGCGATGGCATGTCGAAGATGCTGTTGAAAAAACCGCAGAATGGTTCAAATGCTATGCTGCCAATGGTGATGTCTCTGCGTTAATGGAAAAGCAGATAAACGAATTTATGAATACCGGAGCCAAATGATGGAACAGCAAGAACTTAAAGGCAAAATTTTATCGCTTGTTAAAGAATATCATGACCGCTTTCACGCAGAGAAGAAAGCATTCAGAGATGGTGATCGCATTTCTTATGCCTCGCGTGTTTATGACTCCGAAGAAATGACAAACCTTGTCGATAGTGCCTTAGAATTTTGGCTAACTTCAGGCAGATATACAACAGAGTTTGAAAAAGACCTGGCTGAATATTTAGGAACAAAATTCTGTGCATTAGTCAATTCCGGTTCATCAGCTAATTTGCTTGCATTCATGACTTTGACTTCTCCATTATTAGGCGAAAGAGCCGTAAAGAGGGGTGACGAGGTAATAACAGTTGGAGCAGGTTTCCCAACTACAGTGGCACCGATTATTCAATATGGTGCTATACCTGTTTTTGTTGACGTCACTATCCCGCAATACAACATTGATGTTTCTAAGCTTAATGAAGCCTTAAGCAACAAAACTAAAGCGGTAATGATAGCCCACACTTTGGGCAATCCTTTTGATATAAAAAAAGTTAAAGATTTTTGCACATCTCATAATTTGTGGTTAATCGAAGACAATTGTGATGCTCTCGGCTCTGAATACACGCTTGATGGTGCAATAAATAAAACCGGATCTTTCGGTGATATTGGTACATCAAGCTTTTATCCGCCACACCACATGACTATGGGCGAGGGTGGGGCTGTTTACACAAATAATCCATTGCTAAACAAGATTATGCGTTCTTTGCGTGATTGGGGGCGTGACTGTTCCTGCCCATCAGGCAAAGACAATCTATGTGGGCACAGATTCGATGGTCAGTTTGGTGAGCTTCCTCGTGGATATGACCACAAATATGTTTACTCGCATTTCGGTTATAACTTAAAAGCTACCGATATGCAGGCCGCCATCGGAGTTGCACAGCTAAAAAAGTTACCCGAATTTGTTGAAAAACGTCGTAAAAACTATTCACGACTTTATGAACTGTTAAAGGCACTTTCCGATAAAATTATTCTTCCGGAACCTTGTCAGAATTCAAATCCAAGCTGGTTTGGGTTTATGATAACATGCCGTGAAGGGCTTTCACGAGACAAAATGGTGCAGTACATTGAAAGTAAAAACATTCAAACCCGAATGCTCTTTACCGGAAACATTATAAAACACCCATGCTTTAACGAAATGCGACAAACCGGCGAAGGTTACAAAGTTGTCGGCGGCTTAATAAACACCGACTGCATAATGAATAATTCTTTCTGGGTCGGTCTATATCCGGGAATGACCGACGCAAAGCTCGAATATATGGCAAAGGTAATTGCTGATGGAACAAAATTTGAGTAATAATCCAGCTAAAGATATAAAAATTAGTGACTTAATATGCAATTATTTAATTAGCAAAGGGATAACTGACGTATTTGGTTATCCTGGTGGAATGGTCACATACCTGATGGATTCGCTTAGTAAACACGCTGAAAAGATTAGTGCTCATCTTTCTTATCACGAGCAAGGAGCCGCTTTTTGTGCTTGCGGCTATGCTCAAAGCAGCGGAAAAACCGGAGTAGCATATGCAACAAGCGGCCCTGGGGCAATTAATTTAATGGGCGGTATAGCAAATGCCTATTTTGACTCTATTCCATGTCTTTTTATAACAGGTCAGGTTAATACTTATGAATCGAAAGGTAATTTGCCTGTAAGACAAAAAGGTTTTCAAGAAACTGATATTATTAGTATAACTAAATCTATTACGAAATACTCAAAATATGTAGATTCTGCTGAAAATGTTTTATATGAGTTGGAAAAAGCCTTTTACTTTGCAAATTCAGGAAGACCCGGACCTGTTTTGCTTGACATTCCCATGAATGTTCAAAGAACAAAAGTAAATCCCGAAAATCTTAAGCACTTTAATCTTCCGACTAATTCTGTTGAAGACTGTGACAAATTCTCTAATGAGATATTGGCAGCAATCCACAATTCAAATTCGCCGCTGATTATTGCAGGAGCAGGAATTAGAACAAGCGGAACAGTTGAAATATTCATAGATTTCGTTGAAAAGCTGAAAATTCCTGTTGTTACCAGCATGATCTCTGTTGATGTTCTTCCGAATGATAGTCCGCTGAAATTTGGGATGATTGGCTCTTATGGTGCCAGAGCAGCAAATTTTATAATTGAAAAAAGCGACTTAATCCTTGCGATAGGAAGTCGCCTGGATTGCCGTCAAACAGGAAGTGACAAGTCAAAATTTGCTACTAAAGCTAAATTAATAAGAGTTGACACTGATATAAATGAATTGGCTAATAAAATAAAGGAAGATGAAATTCAGGTTCATTGTAGCCTGCAACATTTACTTCCAAAATTGAATAAAAATGTTTTATCTTGGAAAAAAGATAGTTCTGAATGGTTAAAAGAGTGCAATAGAATAAAAAATAAATTACAAAACATTGATTCTGAACCTGTGAACCGGTTTATAGAGGAATTTTCTGTTCACGTTCCGGACGGGCTTGTGATAACTGCAGATGTAGGACAAAACCAAGTTTGGACAGCGCAGTCTTTTAAAAATAAACCAAAGCAAAAGATTTTATTTTCAGGTGGTTACGGCAGCATGGGTTATTCGCTTCCGGCAGCAATAGGAGCTTATTTTGCTACAAAAGAACCTGTTATATGCATTGTCGGCGACGGTGGATTCCAGATGAATATTCAAGAACTACAAATGGTTGCTCGTGACAATTTGCCAATAAAAATAGTATTGATTGACAATAATGCGCTTGGAATGATAAGGCATTTTCAAGAGATGTATTTTGAATGTAATTATTTTCAAACCAAGGATGAAGAGTATTCTGTTCCCGATTTAAAAAAAATAGTAGATGCCTATGGGATTAAAACATTTTGCTACGAATCATGCAAAAATGACTTAGATAGTATTTTGACTAGTGATAAACCTGCTTTCATTTATTATAAATACGATCAAAACACATATGTTTCTCCAAAACTTGCAATTAATAAACCTATCTACGATCAAGAACCTCTTTTAGATAGAAAACTGCTCAAAGAACTTCTTAACGATAAGTCGTAAGATTAAAAACACATGAATATTTTACTTACCGGTTCAGGCGGTTATATCGGTTCTAATTTAAAACCTGCTTTTGAAGCAGAACATGTTTTGTTTGCTCCAAGAAGTTTTGAATTAGATTTAACAAATACGGCTTCTGTAAAAAAGTATTTTGATGATAAAAATATTGATGTAATTGTTCATTGTTCATCAGTCGGCGGCGTGAGAGAAAAAATAGATTCGCCTGAAACAGTTGAGCTCAATCTGCTTATGGTAGAGAACCTTTTGGAGAGTAAGTCAAATAGCTGTAAGTTTATCACATTTGGTTCCGGGGCAATGTACGGAAAATGCAGGAATTTGCATCGTGTTTCAGAAGAGCAAATAGGCGACTTTGAGCCCGTTGATCTTTACGGAAAGTCTAAACTGCTGATTGCAAAAAAAATAAATCAGCGAAGAGACGCGCTATGTTTGAATATTTTTGGCTGTTATGGATATAACGAGAAAACAAGTCGATTTCCAACATATGCAATTTTGCAGAATTTTAGAAAAGAACCCATTGAAATAAATCAAAACGTTATATTTGATTATCTGTGGGTTGAAGACCTGCAGATAATTGTTAATTATTTTATTTCGAATTGGCCAGTTGAAAACATAATCAACATAACACCGGACGACAGCATTAGTCTAACTGAGATAGCAGAAATTGTTAATTCTATAAGCAGTTTTAAGAGTCTAATTACCCTAAAACAAGCGGGTTTTAATAATGAATACACCGGCACAAATAAAATTTTGAAAAAAAATTATCCTAATCTTGTATTTACTTCATATTCCGAAGGACTAAGAAAGCTTTTTACTCATATACGAAAAACTTTATACTAGTGTCAGTATGTTTTAAGACGGTAAAACATAGGAATTATTGGGAAGCTTGCAAAATAATTAGTGGTTACAGAAAATAAAAAAAGAGTTCTAAAGAATACACTTTTATTATACGTCAGAATGATGTTGGTAATGTGTGTTTCTTTCTATACTTCCAGAGTTGTTTTAGCAACACTCGGTGTATATGATTTTGGTATTTACAACATTGTTGGCAGTATTGTTGTCATGTTTTCATCCTTTAATAACTCACTTAATTTGGCCACATCTAGATTTTTATCCTATGAACTCGAAAAAGGAAATTTTGACAGATTAAATAAAACCTTTTCTGTATCTGTTTTGCTTCATTTCTGTGTTGCTGTTATTGTGTTTGCAATGGCTGAAACAATAGGATTATGGTTTCTGAACAACAAAATAGTAATCTCCCCGGAAAGACTTGAAGCTGCACATTTCGTGTTTCATATTTCAGTCATAACATTTATGGTTTCTGTTATGCAGGTTCCTTATAATGCATCAATAATTGCACACGAAGAAATGGGTGCGTTTGCATATATCAGCATAGCTGAGGTATTTCTACGGCTTCTACTAGTTTATTTATTAGAAATAGCCAACTATGATAAATTGATTTTATATGCAGTATTAATGCTATTTTTGGCAATCATTGTTTCATTTTTATACAAATTATACGCTTCTAGGCATTATCACGAGTGTCATTTTAAATTAGTCAAGGATAAATCATTTTATATGCCATTGCTTAGATTTTTTCAATGGGATTTCTATGGAAATCTTTGCGCAATCATTCAAATTCATGGCTTAAATATTCTACTAAACACCTTTTTTGGTGTATCAGTTAATGCGGCTATGGCAGTTGCAACACAAGTAAAAAATGGTATAAGTGTTTTTACTAAAAACTTTTTTATGGCTGTCAGGCCACAAATATATAAGCAATATGCGTCAGGAAATATTAAAGAATTAGAAAATACATTAATATATTCTTCAAAAATATCTTTTGTTCTGCTCTTTATTTTTGCATTACCTTCTTTTATTGAGATGAAATACATATTGAATCTGTGGCTTACTAATGTTCCGGACCATGCAATAACATTTTGCAGACTTTTTCTTGTCTCTGCAATGCTTTTATCAATCATAACACCGTATCATTCCGCACTACACGGAACAGGCAATGTAAAAAAACTTAGTTTATACTGTGGAACCACTAATGCTTTAGCAATTCCATTGGCTTACTACATTCTAATAAATAATGCGCAGTCTGAATATGCTATAGTCGCGACTATTATTATGGAGGTTATATCTTATCTGTGTGTGTTTTATATCGTTAAGCAACAAATACCAAATATTAGTTTACAAAATATTATACGCAAAACGATGTTGCCGATATTATGTTTTGCCTTAGCTTCGGTATTTTTTATGAATGTTTTTTATAACTGCTTCCAATATGGATTAGTTAGATTTCTATTTATAGTTTTTGTTGGAATACTTTTTATGATTTTTATAGCTTTTGTTATTCTTTTAGATAAAAATGAAAAAAGTTCATTAATTTCTGTATTAAAGCGGCGTTTAAGCGCTTAGCAATGTAGCCAGCAAAAATTGCACTGCCATCTATATATTATTACAGGTTTGATTAACTACTTCTTCTACTATTTTTTCTTCGTTACGAAACCGTCATCTACGCATTATAGGGTAAAACAAATCTTTTATAGCCCTTAGCACGCCGCTTTTGTTATGCGGCAGGCGATTGACTTATAAAAGCTTAATATGCGCTTAAGCCTTTTAACAAAGCTTTAATCACTTAAGCAGATTTCCTCTTTTAAAAGACTGATTTTTGATTCCAAATTTTACCGTCTCTTCAAGAGTCTTTAGTTCTGCTTCATAACTAGCCTTCGAAGCAGAAAGAAAAAATGACAGCCTGATATAACCAACAACTTTATCTTGAACTCTTGTAAAATGAATTGAAAGTTTTAAAAGGAATAAATATGCTCCAGGAAACCGGTAAGCCATCAAAGCAATCGATTATTGGCGAAAAATAAATTTTCCCGGCAGGGATCGTAAACTCTGTAACGTCTGTAAGCTATTTTTCGTTTGGTCTCTCGGCTTTAAAATTCCTTTCAATTAAATTTATATTCGTTAGATTGATTTCGCCTTTATAGGAATTGAATTTTTTTCTGGTTATTCCCTTTACAACAAGACTGTTTTCTTTCATTATGCGCCTAATTACTTTTTCAGAAATTGTTTTATAAAACTCTTTAACATCAAAATATACTCTCCGGTAGCCATAACAACCTCCGGATTCTTCAAATGATTTTTTGATATATTTACGTGCTTCCCAGTATTTGTCAATGCTATTTAAGATCAATTCCTGATAGTTTTTCGATCGATAGGATCAAATTCTCGCAGGACTGCGGCATAAGATAAATCATACTAAATGTAAAGCTTTACAGCTTTTAATCTTTCCTCAACGGAATACATAAATCAGACTCCTTTATTAACTTAATAAGCTAATTAAAGTCCAAGATTTTATCCGCACCCCC
>CAZNYY010000074.1:0-8648 GCA_964577335.1 uncultured Oscillospiraceae bacterium
GTATTTATTGGAAAGGCATTACATAGTTATTTCTTCTTCAGTTCCTATTATTCTACTACATTCGCATTTTATAAAATCAAACAGAATTTATTTTACCATATTAATTGTCAATAGTCAACCTTTTTCGTCGAGATTTCCACGCAAAACGCACGAGAACTTATCACAAGTAAAAGCGGACGCATAGGAAAAATTAAAATCAGGCAGACAACACCATCTTCAAAAATCTTAAAGGGTCAAGGGATATGCTATAGCGTTTCTTTTTCAAGCTCATAGGTTTCATGCCCAAATCAGTGATTTTTAGTACCGACAACGCAATTTTACTCATAATGTTCAAATTGCACGCTGCCCGTTCTTCCAATGTCTGGTTGGCGTCCTCCCTAAAAGTCACATCTAAGTGCCAATGGAAGCTTTCCACCACCCAATGTCCTCGTATGCACCGCCCAAGCACTTTTGCGTCAGTTGGCAGACTGCTGATGAAATAGCGTACTTCCCCAGTTGTCTTATCGTCTTTACTAATGGTGTTTTTTGTCATGCAAATCGACTTCAAACCCAACCATTTGGATTTTTGAGGCAGCCATGAAATGTCATCCGTCTGCCAATATTCTCTCTTTTGCCGCGTATTTTAGCGGCAATATCAGTTTGCGTGCCCATAGCATCAATAGTGACAATCTGCCCTTTTACATTCAAGCTATCCAACAATTTGGGAATTGCCGTGATTTCATTGGATTTCTCCTGCACTAACCTTTGGCCCAAACAAATTCCGCTTTCATCAACCGCGCTGACAATATGATTAGCTTTCTGATTTTTGTTACCATTTCCCCGTTGAGTTTTACCGTCTATAGCGGCAGACTTTTCAGCTTCAATCAAAGACGGAATTTCGTTGACCTTGTATTCAAGGCTGATGATATAATCCCTTTTGTTTTCCGCTCCAAAAGTAAATCAGACGCAATTTCCTCCATCTTCTTTAAAGCAGCTTTACGAGAAGTCTTTTCATCCTCCCAAGCGTTATTTTCCTTCTCCCGACTGCGAGTTAAATTATATTGATATTCCTCCGCTTCACGGGTTCTGTCAAGCTTTAGCTTTTTTGAATATATATCATATTCTGCTTGCAACTCAGAATTTTTCGCCGTATATTCCGATTGCAGATCGTCCAGTCTTTGCTTGGCGACCGCCTCTTTTTCTGCTATGTCCGCATTAAACCGCAACTCACGTTCGTTTTGTGATTCAATAATAACAGCCATCTTTTGAAGCTCATGTCCTACGCCATACAATTCCTGCAATCGATTTTCCTCTGCAGTAATAGCAACTTGCAAATCGTTGAATTTATCATTCAATTCCTGTGAGAATATATTCTTCTGAAACAGCGGTCTTTCGGGAGATTTCAACCGCTTTTTTCTCAGCCCTCTCCAGGATTAAGCTTGCCACTCTCCAACTGTTTCGCCCGTGCGAGAGCCTGATTTAAAGCTTCAAAAATCTCGGACTTGGTATTCTTTAAAGTGATTTCGATTTCTTTCATACTATTACCCCCATTATTTAATAGGCTTACTTTTAGTTTTATTCTTCAAACGGTATTTTGAGAAAATCCACTAAAATATTTCCGAAAAGCGGTTTCAATCCTTCCAAACTATCCCACAGAAAAACTCTCACTTGTTTGTTTTTGATTTTATCATCAAAAGTATACCACAATGAAGATGGATGAAAATTATATCTGACAGCCTTTGGGCTCAGGTAAAACTTATCCATTTTAATAAGACTACCATCTTCATATGCTGCAAATAGTAAAACAGGCTGCCGATCTGTATTTATCTGCGTTACCTCTACCCCGACAGTACCGTAGCATTCATGCATTTCAGGGATAAGTGTTAATTGCCATTCATCCGAGTATGGGAAATCTATAGAATAAAACTCAATATCTTCATATGATTTTGCAGGAAGTTTAACGTTATCATCCAAATCAAGACCTGTTTCTCCATTCAACTTATAATATCCATATGGAGAAATAGTAACATTCCCCGGATAATTAATATATTCAATAGAATAAAATAATATAAAATTATCTTCATTGAAATCCATTAAATAAAATTCAAACGGAATCACAGTTTCATTGTTTTCTTTATAAAGATATTGACCAGCATTTCCTAAATCATAATGAGGAGAATTGAACGGTTGCACATAAAAACTCACCCCAATTTTATTATCATCAGTACTTTCCCAAAAATTGTCCGGCAAATAAAAATTCCCCGATATTTTACGCGGTTTGTTGATAATAATATCAGCATCTGTAATCAAGACCCCGCTGCCATCTACAACTATTCCTCTAACGCTTGTGTCTTCAATGCAATACCAGTTATGATAATACCCCTGAGAGTTAGTAACAAGCACTGCGCTTACATTTGCAGTTCCAATTCCCTGCACGGCAACTTCATATTCTAAGCTGTTTGCCCCTTTTGGTAAGGTTACACTCGTTTCTGAATTGATATGCAAATTGGCATAAACACGGATATCCACATCTTCATCAAAACTTTCTTCAAAGAAAATCGTTCCGCTGATTATTGTATCTGGTACGTCAGCAGACTCAAGAAAATGATGCCACACGTCAGGGATATAGCCTCCCTGCGGAGGATAAAGAACACGACCACCACTGCTACCCCCGCCGCCACTTGAAGGCGAAACAGCGCTGCCTGATGAGTTTGCAAAAGCAATAGTCGCATGGGACATTAATATTATCAGCATTATAAAAGCTAGAGCTTTTCGCATGTTTTACCTCCAAAATAATTCTGACATTCTGCCACTGAGGTTATGATAGCGAAGTCCATCACACACACGCATATATGAAAACGGACAAAATTTATGTTACTATGTTAAGCGCTCGCAGTCAACCCTTTTCTTCGGGGATTTTTAGCTTTATTCTCCTAAGCGAACTTCAAAGCCATTCCCCGTAAAGGTATTACTTTCGAAGATAATAGCATCTATACTGCCCAAATCTTCGACATCATTGTCAATAAATTTAGTGTTTTTGATACACACATCCTCGGACAAGGAAACAGAAAACATCACATCATTACCCCAAGTGCTTCGGGCAGTATTATTTTTAAATTCACTGTTTTCAATACTAAAACCCTTTGTATTTCTTATATTCACCAATGAAAATATCCCATTATCTCTAAACAAAGTATTATCAAACAGGATATTTTCGCATCCGTTTACGCTCATTATATAATATGTGCATTCATAGATTGAAGAATTTCTCACGCTCATATTTGAAACATCCTCTAACCTCAAACCCTCAGTTCCACAGCCATACATATGTGAATTATCTATTTGAATATCAGATGATTCGGAAAAAGCAAAAACACCACCCAAGCAATATCCTTCTTCAGTGTGCCCGGCTTTAATGTTTGATATATTAATACCCGAGCAAGATATAAAGTTTAGAACATAAGCATATCTTGGTTCGATTATAATTTCACTGGGATTATCTCCCACCCCTTGAATGGTTAAATTATGTACCCCGTATAAGGACAATTCATTTCCGTCATGCACTTCTTGCCAATACACCTGTGGGTTAGAGCTATATTCTTGTGTTACATCAGACAGGTTATATATTCCTTCATTTAATAATATCTTTTTATTTGAGCCTAAAGCATTAACAAATTCCTCGGCGGTACTGACTGTAACTTCAACAATTTCCGGACTATATTCGCCAAGATAGATACTGTTTGTCCTGCCATCCCACTCCACGGATTTTCCAAATGCGTTGCCGATTGCACGCACAGGCAAATACGTTGTTCCGTTATAAATAAATGGTTCAACAACTGCACCCGTAGCGTCCTTTGACTGAATTAGGTTTCCGTCCATATATATTTTTATATCCTGGTAAGCCACTTCAATGGTTTTAAATATAGAGGAAGCAAACGATGGAATGCCCGAAAAAACTGCAGCCGCACAAACAAATCCCGCTATAAACATTGTAAAGTTTTTCTTTGTTTTCATTTTAAGTTCCATAGCCTTTCTGCCCACAAAAATATAAAGAATAAAACTCACGCACCTTACCATGGGCGGGTAAGGCGTAAATGGAACTTATGGCGCATCGCCGTTTCGCTCCGCAGAGCGAAAATTTCGGCGGCGCGGTAAATTCCGCCGGAGGCTTTAGTTTGAATAAATTCAAACTAAATTTCATCTCCTTTTTCGAACAAAATATATTGTACCATATTAACCATTTACAGTCAACTTTTCCGTTAAAAAATTAGACCCGCCAGAGCAGGTCTAATTAGTATAATATATTTATTATCTGCTTATCCTTCTTGCAGTGTAAAGAGTTCTGGTCATCGGGTCAATACTAACTGTGCGCCCGCTTTCGGGAGCGTGAATATAACTATTGTCACCTACATATATCCCCACATGCCCTCCGCTTCTAAAAAAGACAATATCCCCGGGCATAAGATTTTCACGACTTACGGGTGTTCCCACATTCATTTGCGAGTAAGACGACCTGGGAAGGGAAACGCCGAAATTTGCGAAAACATATTTCACATACCCGCTGCAATCAAACGAATTTGGCCCGTTGCCGCCGTATTGATAGGGGACACCTATAAATTTCTTGGCGTGTTCCACAACAGAGGAACCAAAACTTGTGCCTGCCGCCCTTGAAACAGGTGCCGCATCCCGTGTTACACTCACATAATCACCATGCACAAACCCTGTGGAAGAATTAAAGCTAATTTTATACCAAGCACCTTCAACTGCCACGATATTGACCGAGGCGCCGTTATAAAGCAGCCCTATAACATTTGATGAGGTGGAAGGTTCACTCCTTACATTTAAGGCGCTTGCCGTTATGATGCCCGTTTCGCTTGCCAATGCACAAACCCCAAAAACTATCATAGATGCCACCGCTACGGTGACGGACGATATAATTTTTTTAATCATCGGCTTTCCTCCGTGGCCTTTAAAATTTTTATACAAACAAATATTATCACTCTTTGGGTAATAATTACATTGTTATGAAATAATTATAACCTAAGTTTAACATTTTGTCAAACTTTTTTAATAATTTATTTAATTTTTTTATGAAAATAAGTCTAAAATCATCAAAAAATCTAATTTTATGAGTTTAGCAACCTTATTAATCTGCCTATTATTTGTGTTTTTATAACATTGGAAATTATTTGTTTTAAAAAATTATGAAAATACAGTAAACTTTTTGTTGAAAGGTGGGAATAATTTTGATACAATAAACATATTTGCACTTGGGCTATTTTGACAAGGGGGGATGAAAATTTATTCACTCACAGACAGAAAAACAATTGAATATTTGTCCCGAAAGTATGGATTTCGGCTTAAAAAGTCATTGGGGCAGAACTTTTTAAACAGCGAAGAGGTGCTTTTGAAGATTTCGCAGGCGGCGGACGACGAGGGTATTTTAGAGATAGGACCGGGGATTGGCGTGCTGACGGCGGCACTTGCGCAAGATGCGAAAAAGGTTGTAGCGGTTGAAATTGACCGTGATTTGATGCCTGTTTTAGACGAAACCCTTGCGGGGTTTTCCGATATCGAGGTAGTAAATGCAGATTTTATGAAGCTTGATATAAAGAGATTTATGAGAGAAAAATTTGAGGGTATGGGGGTGAGTGTTGCTGCAAATCTTCCGTATTATATCACTACCCCGATAATAATGAAGCTTTTAGAGGAAAGACTTGACTTAAACAAAATTGTTATAATGATTCAAAAGGAAGTGGCGGACAGGATTTTGGCGCTCCCGGGCAGTAAGGATTATGGTGCGCTTACGGTGGCTGTTAATTTTTACTGCGCCGCATCATTGGTATGCAATGTGGGAAGGGCAAACTTTACCCCGCCGCCAAAGGTGGATTCTTCGGTGATAAAGCTTGAAATATACAGGGAACCCCCCGTGTTTGTGCATGACGAGAAATTATTTTTCAGGCTGGTGAAATCAGCTTTTGCACAGCGCAGGAAAACCCTTGCAAATGCACTGAAAAATGCGGGTACATTCGGCGGGAGGGATGAGATTTTGAATGCCTTTGCCGCTGTGGGGATAGGTGATATGGAGAGGGGAGAGAATTTTTCAACCAAAGAATTTGCCGCACTGGCAAATGTTTTTTATAAATATAGGAAGTAATTTATATTTATTCTTGCAAAGATGAAAATTAATTCTTGCAATAAGTATGAGATTGGTATATAATATAAAATGAGAAAATTTTTAAACAAAATCAGGAAAGCAAGGAGGATTTGTATGACAAATAACAAAAAGGCTTTAAACTGGGTAGAGGAGATGAAAGCTCTTACAAAACCCGACAAGGTTGTTTGGATAGATGGCAGTGAAAAACAGCTTGATGACCTTAGGGCAGAATCGGAGTCCATAGGTGAAATTATAAAGCTAAACGAAGAAAAACTGCCGGGCTGTTACTTACACAGAACTGCTGTAAATGATGTTGCAAGGGTGGAGGACCGTACCTTCATTTGTACCACCGATAAGGAGGACGCAGGTCCGAACAATAACTGGATGGCGCCTGCTGAGGCATATGATATGCTTGGCAAGCTTTTTGACGGGGCAATGAAAGGCAGAACAATGTATGTTGTTCCCTTTATAATGGGTCCGCCGAACTCCCCTTTCTCAAAGGTAGGTATTGAACTGACGGATAGTATTTATGTTGTTTTAAACATGGATATTATGACAAGGGTTGGCAAAATTGCTTTGGACGAGATGGGCGATGACGGGGATTTTGTAAAATGCCTGCACGGTAAAAAAGATATTAATCCTGAGGAAAGGTACATAGTACATTTTCCGGAGGACAACACTATTTGGAGTATTAACTCGGGCTACGGCGGAAACGTTTTGCTTGGCAAAAAATGCTTTGCGCTGAGAATTGCAAGCTACATGGGCAAAAAAGAAGGCTGGATGGCTGAGCATATGCTTATTTTGGGACTTGAAAACCCGCAGGGCGAAGTAAAATATATTGCGGCGGCATTCCCAAGTGCTTGCGGAAAAACAAACCTTGCAATGCTTGTTCCCCCGAAGGAACTTGAGGGTTATAAGGTTTGGACTGTGGGTGACGATATTGCATGGCTGAGAATAGGTGAGGACGGCAGGCTTTGGGCTGTAAATCCCGAGGCAGGCTTCTTTGGCGTGGCACCCGGCACATCCTCAAAAACAAACCCGAATGCGCTTGCAACAACAATGAAAAATACAATATTTACAAATGTTCTTCTTAAAGAGGACGGCACTGTTTGGTGGGAAGGTCTTGACGGTGAAGTGCCCGAGAGAGGTATTGACTGGACGGGAGAACCATGGACACCCGAAAGCGGAAAAGCCGGCGCACATCCAAACTCCAGGTTTACCGCACCCGCAAGCCAGTGCCCATGCATATCAAAAGAATGGGAAAACCCCGAGGGTGTTCCGATTTCGGCAATTGTATTCGGCGGCCGCCGTGCAAAAACAGCTCCGCTTGTTTACGAGTCGTTTGACTGGGAGCATGGTGTGTTCGTAGGTGCTACCATGGCGAGTGAAACAACTGCCGCCGCCACTGGTGCGGTAGGCGTTGTAAGACATGACCCGATGGCTATGAAGCCTTTCGCGGGATATCACATGGGCGATTATTTTGCGCACTGGCTTGAAATGGGCGGAAAAATCCCTCATGCGCCGAAGGTGTTTAATGTAAACTGGTTCAGACTTGATGACAACGGAAAATTCATGTGGCCCGGGTTTGGTGAAAACCTCAGGGTACTAAACTGGATTATTGAACGCTGCGAAGGCAAGGTTGACGCTGAAAAAACCGCTATCGGATACCTTCCAAAGAAAGATGATTTGGATTTGACGGGAATTGAGATAAGCGAAGAAGTGTTAGACGAACTTTTAAGTGTTGACGCTGAAATATGGAGAGAAGAAGTAAAGGGTATCAGAGAATACTTTAAGCAGTTTGGTGAAAGAATGCCCGACGAGATTAAAAAACAACTTGAAGAAGTGGAAAAAAGATTGGGCTGAGGGTACGGTGAAATTACCCCGGCGATATAGCGGTTTGCAGATATTCTGCGCCGCAGGGGCTGTATCAAAATGCGCCGAACACGCAAAACAAGCTTTCGCTGACCCCATACATCTCTGACAACCAATGTTTTTCGCTATGAACGAACCTTACCTCTCGACGTACCATTGTACGCCTTCGGGTGCTGTTTGTCCATTCGGCATTATTTTCCTTACGCCCCAAACGGGTCTGTATCACAATGAAAAATTGTGATACAGACCCGTTTCAATTTGTACTATGGTGTAACTCGAAGTTTACGGCGTACGGTATCAAGGCTGAAATCCCTTGCCCCGCATTTATCCATGAAATCCACAAAACTGCCGTTTTCGTTCTCACTGCCGCAAATACATACCCATGCACATTCGTCGGAATACGCCCTGTATTCACCGTTTAGCACAACATCGTCATGTGGTGCAAGTTTTTCACTGCACCACACGGCAATATATGATTTTTTGCAGCGGGCAAAAATCCAGTTTCCGCTTTTTTGCTGTTCGTCCATTGCCCATGAGGGCCAGTACAAATGCGTATATTTAATGGGGTGTTCATCGGGGAGCGAATAATGGCATAAAATTTCATTTCCCTCCTGCTTCAGTGCGGGGAAAACACCGTTGC
>CAZNYY010000075.1:0-8530 GCA_964577335.1 uncultured Oscillospiraceae bacterium
CGGCGGGAGAAAGCCCATCCTTCTTCATATAAACGAAAACGCATACCATATTGCGGGGGTTTATATCGGCTCGGCAAGCATGGAAATTATAATTTCAAACCTATCGGCAAAAATACTCGAGCGAAAAAAGATTGGTATTAACCACTCGGACGACCCGTACGAAACACTGCAAAAAGCGGTGGATGCAATTTTGGAGATGAGGGACCCGCACATTCTTATTATGGGGGCGGGGATTGGCGTTCACGGGTTGGTGGATTCTAAGAGGGGTGTATCGGTTTTTGCGCCCAACCTTGGTTGGCAGAACATAAATATTAAAGACTTTTTTGAGGAGCGGTTATCCGTTCCCGTTTTTGTTGACAATGATGTGCGCCTTATGTCAATGGGAGAAAACAGTTTTGGGATTGCAAAGGGCGAGACGGATTTTGTGTTTTTATACATCGGTTACGGGATTGGCGGAAGTATTGTGGTTGACAACGAACTTTACAGCGGCAATTCAAACGCTGCGGGGGAGATAGGGCACACGACGGTGGAGCCTGACGGTCCTGTTTGCTCCTGCGGGAACAGGGGTTGTTTACAGGCGGTAGCATCCGAGCAGGCATTGGCGGAGCGGATGAACATCCCCGTGGGCGATGCCATTGGACATATAATTGAAAACAGGGAGAAGGAGCCGGTTGCCGCAATTATAGAAGATGAGGCGAGGTACCTTGGACTTGGCATTGCAAACCTGATAAACACGCTTGACCCGTCGCTTGTTGTGATAAACGGCAGGATTACGGGGTTGGGTGACGAGTTTATGCGGAGATTGACCGCCGCCACACAGGAGCGGAGCATGATTTACCGCCGCCAGGGTACAAGGATTGTTTTCTCGTCACTTGGGGAGGAAGCGGTGCTTTTAGGCTCATCGGCGCTGGTGCTGAAAGAGGTTTTTGAAAAGATATGCGAAAATATGTGCTGCTGAAGAGAGAACAGAATACAGAATACAGATTACAGATTACAGATTACAGAATACAGATTGGGCAGTCTTAAAGTTCGGGCGGGGATTTTTCTGTGAAAACGGGAATACCCGCCGCTAAAAGCATATCGGCACAAACACCGTTGCCTTTTATAAGTTTGCCTGAAAAACTGCCGTCATAAATCAGCCCCACACCACATGAGGGGCTTTTTGATTTTAAGATTGCCATATCACATTTTTTATCTTTTGCAAGTTCAAGGGTTTTTTCAGCTCCCGCTAAAAAGTAATCAGTAACATCCCTGCCGTTTTTCGAGAAAACACGTCCCACAAAAATTTCGCTCGGTGGACGGGGGGTGGGCAATCCGCCCAAAACCTCCGGGCAGACAGGGATTATATTATGCCCGCCAAGTTGTTCTATAAGTAATCTGTTTTTACTGTTTTTGCCGTCGTATCGACAATTTTCGCCCAAAATACAGGCGGAAACAAGAATATTCATATTTACCTCCTACTCTGTCATCTGTCATCTGTATTCTGTTTGCTATTCTCCCTAATCGCTTTATCAATAGCTTTTTGTGCGGCGGGGGCAAGTTTTACTGTGTCAACTTTTCTGCCGTCGGTTACATATATTTTGTCCACACAATTTACAAAAAACAAGTCAAACCTTACTTTTCCTTCGGGTCTTGCTTTCCGAACGGCGAACAAGGCATAATCCGCAGTTAAATTTTTATCAAAAGTAAAAACATACAAATGATTTTTGGCAAAAACCTTATAATTCTTATTAAGTTTTGCGGTTTTAACCTCGATAGACCTCTCTATTTCCTCAATATGTATCTTACCGCCGAACAAGCCGTTTACTGCCTGTATAAATGCTATTCCATCAGAAAAACTGATGTCGGTCGCCATTGTGGGGTAGCTTCGCCTAAGTTCATGCATGACAAATTCACGAAGGCGGGCACGCTCCGAGATGGCACGGGTGACTTCAATACCCGTGCCTGTACCCTCACTTTGCAAATCAGGGCTTTCCCCCATCAAAAAAGCGGCGCTGCTAAGCCCCATACAGTCAAGGCTTAGCATTGCATATTTTTCAAAATAACGTGTATCCTTAAACATCGAAAAACACTCCGCCCTGCTCATAAATATATTTTCCTGCCATGTAATGCGCCTTTACACTGCGCTGAAGGCTTGTATTTTCCGGCATTTTTTCAGGGGGAATTTGCACCTCGCTTAAAAAAACAAAACTCATAACACCAGTGCCCCGTGATTTTGCGGGGAATTTAATATACCTATCCAAAAACATGGTTAAATTTGTCTGTTTACCGATAACATCGTAAAGTGAGGGGTCCATCATCCATGAAAAACAACACATCGCCCGAAAATCAAACTCGGGATAATGCTTTCTGAAAATTTCGGCGGCGTGTTTATAAGACGCATCGCAAACATCGGGCGCAAGGCTTAGGCGTGCGGGAATATGCACGGACAAAACAGGGTCGCCCGCTCTTAAAACCTCGCTCCAGCTTGATTTTTCAAGGCTTGTGCGCCCCTTTACAAGCCCGTCATCCCCTATTGCAAAGCCCGTATAAAGTGCATCGTCCTCGGTGATTTTGGCATGGTACGAGCCTTCCTCATCCTCACAGCCGATACTGCCCAAAATTTGACCGCTTCTATGTACCATAACATCATCCGCCAAAAGTTTATAAGCACCGCTATTTGATTTATATGCACGAACATTTCCCGAAAATTCCTTCATTTCAAAATTAAATCGGTCAACACGGATAATTTTTAAATTTATAAAGTTTTGAAGCCAACCCAAAAAAATGCTGATACCGGTATTGCCAAACCTTTCACGAAAATCTACCGCCTTGCCGCCAAACTCGTCAAAAGTGTCTTCGATAATTTTGTGCGGCAATCCTCGGGAGAGCAGATGCTCCTCAATTTTCGGGGCAAACTGCAACACCGCAAGCAATCCGCACAGGTCATACTCCATCCCCAGTCCACGGGGCAAAAATAAAAGCCGTAAAAATTTCTTTGCAGTTTCCTCCTCCGACATGACGCACTGCAAAAGGTACAAATAACGCAGTACAGCCTCATTTTTTCGTGAAAAATCAGCGGTTTTCTTCAAATCGTCATAAATATCCGAAAACATATTATATTTTTTAATATATTCCCTCTGTTTTTCGCCAAGGGCTATCTCATATCCATGCTCCTCATACATTTTTGCGGCGGCAGGGTATATCTCCTCAAGTTCGGGCGGATAGTCCTCAATACCAAGGCTTTTAAGCACAACTTTAAGTTGCATAAGATTTTCTCCTTATCGTAAATTATTTAGGGTGTGTTCTATAATTGGCAATGTGTACAAAGGCGAGTGATTTTTGAGACAATTAAGGCAAAAAATCGCTGTTGTAATGTATTTACTACAAGATTTTTTAACGCAGAGTGGGTCTAAAAACGCCGTCTTAGTGCATATTGACGATTACAGAACACACCCCAGATTAATTTTTATTTTGTTTTTATGCGGAAGTACGGAATACACGGAAAAATTATTCCGTTTTTCGTGTAGTTTTATCCGAGCGTTATCCGATGTGGGAGTAAAACCACTGAGTACATTAATATAAACTTCGGGCAAAAGAGCCATGGCACCAAGCGAATAGACCTTCCCAAAATCAAGATACAAGGTCATATCCTCATATTTTTCATCTGTATATTCTTTATAAAGTGCCTGGGAGGACGCTGCCGCATTATCGGGCGCCACAAAAACATCAAACTCATCCTTATAGCGAAGGAAGTATTCAATCCAGAGGTCTACCGCCTCATCATTCCTCGCAGGGTCATGATGAAGTATATGCGGCCAATGCATTCCAAAATAACTTTTCTTTATTTCCTCGGGGGGCGTGGGGGCTACAACCTCCCATGAAATAAAGTCCCTTGTGCGGTCAACCGTTATTATCCCGTTTTCAACACCTGCGGTGGGGGGACGCTCGCCGTGCATACTGCAAAACGGGGTTGATATGTATTTTATGCCGTATTCCGACAAAATACCCGACATTTTGCCGTACTCATAACGAAAACATGGGGGAATAAAGCTGTCAATATTTACTTTAAACCCGTTATGTTCGAGAATTTCAAAATAAGCATCCAAATGGCGGCGCATTATATCGGGCGGGGTCATCACAAGAGTGTTATTTTCCCCTGACTGAAAAAACTCCGCAGGGGTCATTTTCCCCTCATCGTCCCAATACATATGCACAAGACCGTGCAGGGCAAGCTCCATATAATCCTGTGAGGTGTTTATAAAATCCCTCGCCTCGTCAATAGCGGGGTCAAGCCGTGATGCATTATCCCAAGCTTTTCCGTATTTGCTGGTGTTCGGAACATTAGCTAGTACATTTTCCCTGTCCCACTCGCCCACAACAAATCCGCATTTAATTCTCATCCCAAGTGCTTTTCCCAGTTTTGCTATTGCATGATAGTCATTCACCGTGTGCCGCCGCTCAATCCCCGAGCGGGAAGGACCGTTTTTATAGCGCTGGTCATTACCGCACCACCAGCCTACATCATCAACAACCACCATAAAACTATGCGGGATACATACAGGTTTTCCCATAATAATCTCCATTCCGCCGCCCCGCACCGGCACAAAAAGTAATGGAAATCTCTTATAGCGGGGCCGCGAATGATAAGAGATTATTTTGCACATCGCCGTCTCGTCTGCGGACGAGAATTTCGGCGGTGCATAAGTTCCGCCGGAGGTTAACGTGATATATCACGTTAACCTCATCTTTAAAATTCACCTCGAACACGGTCAATATAATCCTCAAACTGTGCGCTGACGGCAAGTTCAATCTTATTTTGATAATATTTATCTCTCTCCCCAAGAGTTACAAGCCGCTGACTGCGGATTTGTGCTGCTTGAAGGCTTATACCCGCTATTTTGGCTATATCCTTCGCATTTGACGCACCTATCTCGTGCAAAATGCAGGAGGGTGCCAAAAGGCGGGAGGCAAAAATGTTCGCCTGGGCTTCAAGCGGGGAAGGCTCGCCCTGCTCACCGTTCCACCTTGACAGGCACCGGCAAAGAACAGACGAGCCCGTAAGGTGACCAAGCAGTATATGACCCAGTTCATGCGCTATGGTAAACCTTTGGCGGGGGATGGGCTTACTGTTATCATAAAAAATACAGGGTACACCGAGGATTATCGTTGTAAAGCCGTCCGTTTGCAGCGCAACATCATGAAGGCGAAGTATACCAAAAATAATTTGCGCATTCTCATACGATTTTAATGTTATATTATGCCCCTTTATGATTTTACACAAATCCACAGGCAGTTCACATATGCCGTTATCAAGCAGAGCCTGCCATGCGGCGTTTCTTGCTTTTTTATAACCGTCATAAGAAGCCGCACCCCTCATAAAACCACCTCAAAAGGCACGAGCTACCTTAAAAGAGGTAACAGGTTAATCAATTTCCTTTTTCAGCGTCTTTAAATCATCACTTGAAATGTCCACCGTATGCGTACTTTTGCCGCCGTCACGGGCGGCAATCGGAATTTTTATCTTTATTTTCCGCTGTCCTTCAATATTTATAACACTGCGCACAACTCTCCTTGCAATATCGTCAAGGGCACGCCAGCCCAGGACAAGCTCCTTCTCCTCGGCGGAATAATGCTCCCCCTCGATACCAAGCATATCATTTAGTTCCACCCCAAGAACACGACATACCCTATAAAGAGTGTCAATATCAATGGAATTTACACCGTTTTCCCAGTTTGAAACCGCACTGCCGCCGACACCTATTTTCGTTGCAAGCGTTTTTTGAGACACCCCCCGAGTAAGTCTGTAACTACGAATATTTTTACCTATATTATTTTTAATTTTATCCATATACACACCTCTTGAATTAGAATATATTATATTTTCGCTTATGTCAAACCTTTTATTCATTATAGCATTTTTTTTAAAAATTTTGTCGTTTTTCTAAAAAAGATGTTGACATTACAGTAATACTGTAGTAGGATGGGAGAAAATACAGAAATGCTGTACAAGAGTATTAAAAGATACAGTGATTCTGAAAGGAGTGGTTTGATGTTTGCAGACAGCATACAAAGGTACCTAAAAGAAAGTGGAATTTCGGAAGGAAGCTTAGCAAAACAAACGGGAATACCGCTGGCAAGGCTTTCACAATGTCTTGGGGGCAGGCGCAAAATTAAAGCGGAGGAGTATGTGCTGATATGCGATGCCTTGGGGGTTTTGCCTTCGTTCTTCCTAAAACTTGAAGGGGGGCAGAGCAATGCTGGATAAGATTTTGACATGGCTTGAAACCAAGTTATACGAAGAAAATTACTATGAGGCGGATGAAGAAAGAATGCGGCTTAGGGCAAAGGTTTTGGCACTTGAAGAAGAAATTTGCTTTCTAAGAGGGATTTTGGAGCGCAGGGTAAGCAGATATTATAGCAGAAGGGGCTGAAAGAATGAAAAACGGGTTTCTTTTGTCATACGACTACGAAGAACAATTTGAAATGCTAAGCGACGCACAGCTTGGTATTTTACTAAGAGCCGTGTACAAATATGAAAAATACACCGAAATACCCCAGTTTGACGGGGTTTTAAAAATGGCGTTCGCTTTTATTAAAAAGGATTTGGACGCTCTTAGAAAAAAATATGTCGAGCGCTGTGAGAAAAACAGGGAGAATATTTATAAACGATGGAATACAAATGTAAAAAATAATACCGATAATGATAAGAACAATGATAAGAAAAGATATGGAAAATATAAGAATATACTCCTTTCGGACGAAGAAATATCACAGCTTAAACAAAAATATACCGCTGATTGGCAAAAACGCATCGAAAATATGTCCGAGGGGGTTGAAATACACGGGTACAAATATCAAAACCATTATCTTGCACTCTTATCATGGGCAAAAAGAGCGGAGGTGCTACCGAAAAATAAGTTTGCGGACTACGAGCAGTCGGGCGTTTATGATTTTGACGAAATTGAGGCAGAGGCACTTAGGAAAAGATTGGAGGGGGACGAGCGGTGAGGCATGAAGAATGGCTTGAGCGGGCAAAAAAAATACAAAAGGAGCTTGACGAGCTTTGCGAGGCGAGGGAGAGGGCGTTTGAAGAAGCGGGCGGGGGCACATCACACTGGGGAGGCACAAAGGTACAAACCACCAAAAAAAATACCGTCGAGCAAAAATACATAAGCTATATCGATTACAATGATATGATAGAGCGGCGGATAAACATGCTGTACACCGCAAAAAAAGAAATTGTTCAGGCAATAAATCTTGTGGAGGACGGGTTTTTGCGGGCGGTGCTTTTGGCAAGGTACATAAATTACAAGACTTGGAGCGTAATCGGAGAGGAATTAAACTACAGTTGCAGGCATATACACCGTCTTAGAGAAAAGGCGATTAATGAATTTTCAAAGGCAAATCCCGATATTGCTTTTTATGATTTTGTGTGATAAAATCATTCCATCAATTTTATTTGAGAAAAGGATGATGTACATGCTACAGGAATTTAAAAAGTTTGCAATGCGGGGAAATGTTTTGGACATGGCGGTGGGTGTTATAATTGGCGGTGCTTTCGGAAAAATTGTAACATCCCTTGTAAACGACATGATTATGCCTATTTTGGGCATAATTTTGGGAAAGGTTAATTTTGCTGACCTAAAATATGTCGTCACACCCCAAAACGGAGATGTGGCGGAGGTGGCGGTGGCATACGGCGCTTTCCTTCAATCGGTAGTGGATTTTCTTATTATCTCGTTCTCGATTTTCATGTTTATAAGGCTTTTGACAAGGTTTAAGAAAAAAGAAGAGGCGGCACCAGTGCCCCCGCCCGCAAAAACCGAGGTTTTGCTTGAAGAAATTAGGGATTTGCTGAAAAAGTAATACATAAAATGCGGCATTGAATGTCACTATGCACTTATGCTATATTGTATATGGGAAAGATTAAGACCTGCATCGGCGGGTCTTTTTCTATGGGAAAAATAATAGTGGCGGCAAGGGGAGGGATGCCGCAATAATTTGGAGGTGCGACTTTGAAGGGAGGCTGGAAAAGCGTTAGGCAGCTTGAAAACCGCGTACAGGACTATTTTTCTTTGTGCGACGAGGAAAACAAGCCCTACACCTTGGCGGGAATTTGCGTACATCTTGGAATATCACGAGAGAAGGCGAAAAAATACCTCGCCTGTGAGTACGACACCGAAAATGCAAGGTTTTCGGAGGTGTTAAGGCTTGCCTTTCTAAAGGTTGAGGCGTATGCCGAGGAAAATTTGTTCAGCGCAAAAAGTGCCACGGGCACAATATTCAGCCTGAGAAACAATTTCGGCTGGATTGACAAAAGAGAGCAGGCTGAGGACACGGAAGAAGGACTGGATGTGACAATAGAGGTTATTTAAAACCTCCGAAGGAAAAAAGAAAGGATGATTTTTTTGGCAAGAGTATCGGAACTTTTGAACAAGGCGGTGGAAAGCTTTTTGGAAATGGCGCCGGGGCTTTCAAACCATCCTGCCAGGCGGGACAACCCGCACGAGGTTACACGGGAGCAAGTGGGGCTTGGCAGTGTTGACAA
>CAZNYY010000076.1:0-8496 GCA_964577335.1 uncultured Oscillospiraceae bacterium
AAGGTATATGCACCATTACAATTTCCCGTCTTACAGTGTCGGCGAGACAAGACCTTCAAGGGGTCCCGGCAGACGTGAGATAGGTCACGGTGCCTTGGCGGAGAAAGCACTTGAATATGTTCTTCCTTCGGAGGAGGAATTCCCTTATGCAATCCGCTTGGTTTCGGAAGTTTTAAGTTCAAACGGCTCCACCTCGCAGGGCAGTGTGTGCGCAAGCACTTTGGCGCTGATGGATGCGGGCGTTCCGCTGAAAGCCCCTGTTGCGGGCATTTCCTGCGGGCTTGTTACGGAGGGTGACAGGTTTATCACAATGACCGATATTCAGGGACTTGAGGACTTTTTTGGGGACATGGACTTTAAGGTTGCAGGCTCGAAAAACGGTATCACCGCTATTCAGGTTGACATAAAAATTGACGGGCTTACAAATGAAATTATAGAAAAAGCGCTGTACCAAACAAGGGATGCGCGCATTAAAATTTTGGACGAGTCAATGCTCTCCTGTATTTCACAGCCGCGCGAAGAGCTTTCAAAATACGCTCCGAAAATTATAACAACTTCCATTCATCCTGATAAAATTCGTGACGTTATCGGGTCGGGCGGCAAGGTTATACAAAAAATTATTGCCGACACGGGTGTTAAAATAGATATTGAGGACGACGGCAGAGTGTTTATTGCGGCGGTTGATGCGGAGGCGGGGGATCGTGCGCTGAACATCATAAAGGGCATTGTAAGCGATGTAGAGCCGGGGCAGGAGTTTGCGGGCAAGGTTGTAAGGATTATGAATTTTGGTGCGTTTGTTGAGTTTTTGCCGGGCAAGGACGGCTTGGTTCACATTTCAAAGCTTGACCGGAAAAGGGTTGAAAAGGTTGAGGATGTTGTAAACGTCGGTGACGATATAAATGTGCGGGTTATTGAGGTTGATAAGATGGGCCGCATAAATTTGGCAAGAATTTTGCCGGAGGGCAACTAAAATTAACGGGCGGGCATTGCCCGCCCGGTTTTTTATGGGTTTTATAAAAACCCCCATTACGGCGCTTAGCGCTTTATTTAGAGGTATATATTGTTTATAAGATATGTTCTAAAAAACGGATTAAGAGTAATTTGTGAAAAAATACCATATGTCCGCTCAGTGTCGGTTGGAGTATGGTCGGGCGCAGGCTCGAGGCTTGAGGTCGTAAATAATAACGGTATCAGCCATTTTGCGGAGCATATGCTCTTTAAAGGCACTAAAACCCGCACCGCACAGATGATTGCGGAGGAAATGGATTTTATAGGCGGGCATTTAAATGCGTTTACGTCAAGGGAATGTACCTGCTACTATGCAAAGGTGATTGATTCGCATCTTGAAAAGGCTTTGGATATCCTTTCGGATATGTATTTAAACCCCAGTATGAGCGATGATGATATTGAGCTTGAGCGGCGGGTTATTTTGGAAGAAATAAGTATGTATGAGGACTCGCCCGAGGATGTTGCGTTGGAGCTTTTGACATCCACAGTGTGGGAGGGTGACAGCATGGGGTTTTCCGTTTCGGGCACTCCTGAGAGTGTTTCGGGCATTACCCATGAACAGCTTCGTGCATTTACCGAAAAATATTACACGGCACAAAACACCGTGCTTGCCGTTGCGGGGAATTTTGACGAAAAACACCTTTTTTCGCTTATAGAAAAATATTTTGGCGCCCTGCCATCAGGCGACGGGGAATATACAAAATACACGGATGTGGATTTTTATAAAAAAAAGGTTTCCAGAGAAAAGGATATAGAGCAAACGCATTTGTTCATAGGCTACCCGGGTGTGCCGCACGGGAGTGACGATTTTTATGCCGAGGCGGTTTTAAGCAATATTTTGGGCGGGGGGATGAGTTCACGCCTGTTTCAAAATATTCGTGAGGCGAGGGGTCTTGCGTACTCCGTCTATTCAGCGCCCGAAGGGTACAGAGGTGCGGGGATTTTGTATATTTATGCGGGATTGTCACCCGAAAACCTCGGCTTGGTGAGCGAACTTATTTTTAGTGAAGTTGAAAGCCTTAAAAAAGAAGGTGCGGGGAAATATGAACTTGCACGGGGGCGGGAACAGCTTAGGGGCAGCTATATTATGAGCCTTGAAAGCGTAAGTGCGAGGATGAACGCCATAGGACGGGCGGAACTTTTAAGCGGCAGACCCAAAACACCCGACGAGGTAATTGAAAAAATTGTGGCGGTTGACGGTGATGCGGTTGAAAAAATAATTAACAAGGTTTTTGGCAGCGGGTATGCAGAAAGCGCGGTATCTGCCAAACAGAAATAAAGATGTCCGGAGGTTTTTATGAGAAACGAAGATAAAACCATGGAAAAAATTGTGAATTTGTGCCGTGGCAGGGGCTATGTTTACTCCGGCTCGGAAATATACGGTGGGTTGGCGAACACTTGGGACTACGGCCCTTTGGGGGTTGAGTTTAAAAATAATGTAAAACGTGCATGGTGGAAAAAGTTTATACAGGAGTCACCCTACAATGTGGGGCTTGATGCGGCGATACTTATGAACCCCCGTGTGTGGGAGGCGTCGGGTCATCTTTCGGGGTTTTCCGACCCTTTGATGGACTGTAAGGACTGTAAGGCAAGGCACCGTGCGGATAAGCTGATTGAGGATTTTTTGATTGAAAAAGGTACACCCGAGAGTGTTGACGGTTGGGATAACGACAAAATGCTGGGTTTTATAGAGGAAAATAATGTTCCCTGCCCAAAATGCGGGAAAAAGAATTTTACGGATATTAGAAAATTTAATTTGATGTTTAAAACCTTTCAAGGTGTGACGGAGGATTCTGCGTCAGAGGTGTATTTGCGCCCCGAAACCGCACAGGGTATTTTTGTAAACTACAAAAATGTTCTTCGTACAGCAAGGAAAAAGGTGCCGTTTGGGATTGGGCAAATAGGAAAATCATTCAGAAATGAGATAACCCCCGGTAACTTTGTTTTTAGAACACGGGAGTTTGAGCAGATGGAACTTCAGTTTTTCTGCAAACCGGGTGAGGATTTGGAGTGGTTTGAATATTGGAAGGACTTTGCTAAGGATTGGCTTTTAAGCCTTGGCATAAAAGAAGAAAGCTTGCGCCTTCGTGACCACAGTGCGGAGGAACTTTCCCATTATAGCAAGGCTACAACGGATATTGAATTTTTGTTCCCCTTCGGCTGGGGAGAACTTTGGGGTATTGCCGACAGGACGGATTTTGACCTGAAACAGCACTCGAAATATTCGGGAGAAACGCTGGATTATCTTGACCCCGTAACAAATGAGAGGTACACACCCTATGTTGTGGAACCGTCCCTTGGGGCGGACCGTGTGGCGCTTGCATTCTTGTCGGATGCGTATGACGAGGAGCAAATTGGGGATGACACAAGGGTTGTTTTAAGACTGCACCCCGCACTTGCCCCCATAAAGGCGGCTGTGTTCCCCCTGTCCAAAAAGCTTTCGGAAGGTGCGGAAAAATTGTTTTCCAAACTTTCAAAAAGATATATGTGCGAGTATGATGAGGCGGGCAGTATAGGCAAACGTTACAGAAGGCAGGACGAAATAGGCACGCCCGTGTGCATAACATATGATTTTGACAGTGAAACCGATGGCAGCGTTACAATCCGCCACAGGGACAGTATGGAACAGGAGAGGATAAAAATATCTGAACTTGAGGCGAAACTTGATAAAATATTTGAATTTTAGGTGAGTATATGAAAAGCATTGTAGTTGTTCCCGCTTATAACGAGGGCGAAAGTGTGCGGGGAGTGGTGCAGGCGATAAAAAACTTAAACCGTGATGATGTGGATGTTTTGGTGGTAAACGACGGGTCGGAGGACAATACATCCGATGAGGCAAGGGCGGCGGGTGCCATTGTTTTGGATTTGCCCGAAAACCTTGGTATAGGCGGTGCGGTGCAAACGGGGTTTTTGTATGCGCTGTACAATGATTATGATGCCGTAATTCAAATTGACGGGGACGGACAACACGACCCGAAGGATTTGGACAGGCTGCTTGTCCCGCTCGGGGAGGGGCGGGCTGACATGATAATCGGCTCTCGATTTGTTGAAAAAACGGATTACAAACCCGATGTTTTCAGGCTGATGGGGATTAAATATTTTGCCAAAATAGTGTCGTTTGCGGCAAAACAGAGATTGACGGACACAACCTCCGGTTACCGTGCGCTAAACCGAAGGTGTATTGAGCTTTTTGCGAATTACTATCCAAGTGACTACCCCGAGGTTGAGGCGATTTTATATGCACTTTCAAACAATTTGTCGGTGGCGGAGGTGTCTGTCGATATGCAGGGCAGGCAGGGGGGCAGCTCGTCAATCACGCCGCTGAAATCGCTTTACTATATGATTAAGGTGACATTTAGCATTATCTTTTTGCACGAGAAGGAGGGATGTAAATGATTTACATAGTCACTCTGGCTATTTCCGTTTTATTTTTGGTTTTAACTTTTGTGTACCTTAAAAAAAGAAGACTGGATTTTAAGTATGCAATAATATGGATAATAACAAATTTAATAATTATCGTGTTTGCGTTGAACACTCGTGTTTTGGATGCCGCCGCAGGGCTTATCGGCGTGGAATATGCGCCTGCAATGCTTTTTGCGGGTGGGCTTGTGCTTGTAATGTTTTTCATTTTTCATATAACCCTGTATGTTTCTGATTTAAAACAGCGCATTGTACGGCTTACTCAAGAGATTGCGATTTTGAAAAACAGGGTGGAGAAAGAGGAAAAGAGGTAGGTGTATGTTTTCTATAAAGCATGAATCTCGCTTTACAAAGATAACGCTTGGTATAATTTTGGCACTGTTTTTGGGTCTTTGTTTTGCAAGCTTTACATATCATAGTGACACCCTCTTAGGCTCGCTTGAAAAAATGGATAATGACGATGTGAAATACCTTCGCAGTGCATGGACATTTCTTGACACGGGCAAGCTTACATACCAGTCCCCCGAAAACAAAACCGTTTTTATAATGCCGGGGCTTACAATTTTGCTGTCGGGCTTTTGTGCGGTGTTCGGGCGGCTGCCTATAATACAGTTTAAAATTTTTCAGGCAATCCTCGGGGCGTGCAGCATTTATATAATCTTTTTGGCGGGGCGAAAAATGTACTCGTCGGGTGCGGGGCTTGCGGCGGCGTTTTTGGCGGCAATTTATTCCGCTGCGGTATATGTCACAAACCTTATTTTAACCGAGGCGGTGTTCGCCTTTTTGTTTGTACTGCTTTTCTATGTTTCGTTTGAGGCGGTTGACAGAAAAAGCATGAAATTATACCTTTGGGGCGGCGTGGTGTTGGGGCTTGCAACCCTTTTTCGCCCAACGGTTTTGCTGTACCCCGTGGCAATATTTGTGATATGGTTTATAAAAAAATATAAAGCCGCTGAAATGCTTAAATACGGCTCGGCGGTGGTGGGGGTTGTAATTCTCATCCTCTCACCGTGGATGGTGCGAAATTATGTTGTTTTTGACAGGTTTATTCCGCTTACAATATCCTCCGGCAACCCCTTCGCCCAGGGGACGTATATTGATTATGACCAGGAGGCGGAAGTTGAAAACGACAGAAGTATTGATTATGTGGGAATAATTACAAAACGTGCGGCGGAGAAGGGGATGGACATAAACGATGCCGCAAACGATGAAATAGTGTTGGATTTTGTTGAAAAGCAACGTGGAATTATACGGGTGGAGCAGGTTATGACAGAGGAACCGCTTCGTTATATAAAATGGTATACCATAGGCAAAACTGCAGAAAACTGGAGCAGACCGTTTTTATGGATAAACCTGTTCGGTACGGAATTTAAGCTTACGAACAACCAACACACCGCATACCTTATTTTAGGGTTTATAGGCATTTTGTATACCTTCCTCAGAAAAAGGCAAAACCCGTTTTTCTATATGGCACTGCTCACAATTTTGTATTTTAACACGGTGTACCTGCCGTTTTACTGCTTTTCACGGTACATGTACCCTGTGATGTTTTGCTGGATGCTTTTTGCGGGGTTTTTACTATACGATATCTTCACGCACATTTTCGGGCGGATAAGAAAGGGTGCGGGGGCTTAAAACAAGCTCCCTTATCATTTTAAGGGCGGCGGCAAAATAATGCCCGTCGCAAATTCTTTCGTCCGTCACAAAGGTGTAGTCAATGTAGCGCTTTTTTTCCACTTCGCCATCTCCGTTTAAAACATATTCGTTTCGTTTTGAACCGTATGAGCAAAAGACGGGCACATTCCCAAAATCATACAAATGATGGTATATCGGCGGTATCCCTAAAGACCCCATGGAGGTCATGAAAAACGAGCCGTGGAAAGGACTTACCTTTAGTAAAAACGAAGGCAGCCAACCAAAATAATCTAAAAAATTTAAAGTAAAAACCGAAAACTTCAGTACAAGACCGGGTATATAATGCAGAAAATTCGCCGTTTTGTCAAAATTACTCTCGTCACCCTCTTTTCGTATTTTATCAACCTCACCGGAGAACTTTTCGTAAACGTCAATCACCGTGTCACGGGGGTCAAACTCAAGTTTCATCACGGTTTCGGGCGCATCAATAAGCATTTCCTTTTTAACCGTCATCATAATTTCAATATTGTTTCGGGCATAAATTTTCTGGCCTGACACAAAGCGGTTTATCCCCGGCAACTGCGAAACAGTGCGCACATAAGCCGCCATGAAAATATGCACAATTCCAAAGCCCTTGTATCCTTTTGCACGCATTTCTCTTATAAAATTTTCCGTCTCGCTTATCTCCACAAAATCTCTTATAAAGTTTTGCGAGCCGGCACGGGTTTTCATTATATATGGCGACACCTTGCTGAGGGGCTGGAGTGTGCGCAGTTTCCGTCCGTCTTTCCTGTCGCCGAATTGCCGCTTTTTATCCATAAATTCCTCCCGATAACCAAAATATAGTTACAGTATACAATAAAAACAATTATCTTGTCAAATGGTTGAAAAAAATGTGATTTTGGTGTATCATATCATTATATTTGTAAGGACGGGAGAAGAACTTATGAAAAAAATATTTTTGCTAATACTTACGGCGGCTCTTGCATTGCCCTCGGCATCGGTTTTGGGGGATGAACAGTACATAATAATAGGGCTTTATTTTGCATCAGGGAGTAAGGACAGTATTACACTCACCTCGCCTTCGGGCTTTACCATAGGACACGGGGAAGATGCGGGTTTTGCACGGGCTTATGATATGGCGGAAACGGAGATTATCGTTTCAAAAGGTGCGGGCGGCGGTTTTTTGATAAACGGTATGCAGTTTGACACGGCGGGCGACATGAGCGTAAAGCCCATTTTGGGGAACATAGGAATTGGTGGCGTAAATTACCGTGGCTTTGCCCTTCTTCGCCGCATGACCGACAGTGATATGACGGTTATAAATGTTGTGGGGCTTGAAGAATATTTGTACAGTGTTGTGGGGCGGGAGATGAGCCCTTCTTGGAATATCGAGGCATTAAAGGCACAGGCGGTGTGTGCAAGAACATATGCCATGACGCATATGAACAAATACCAAAAATACGGGTTTAATCTTTGCAATACACAAAACAGTCAGGTTTACAGCGGCATCGGGGCGGAGAGTGAAAGCACAATCCGTGCGGTGAATGAAACGGCGGGACAAACCGTGCGCTACGGCGGCAAAACGGTTGAGGTGTTTTATTTTTCGTCGGGCGGCGGCAGTACGGAGGACTCGAAAAACGTGTGGAGTGGGGATTTGCCTTATTTAAAAAGTGTTGCGGACCCGTATGAAAACCCAAGTGAGGCGACAAAATATCATTGGACGGAAACTATTACCCGTGAAGCGCTTGAGCGGAAAATTCCCGATGTGGGACGAATACAGTATATTGAAATTGTAAGCCGTGCGCCAAGCGGAAGGGTGACGGAGCTTAAGGTTGTGGGCGATGCGGGGACAAAAACTGCTGTTCGTGAAGGTGTTAGAGGTCTTATAGGGTACGATATTTTGTCAAGCCAGCAGTTTACAATAGCGGGCGGCGCACCTGTTTTGGCGGACGGCACAGCCCTTCAAAGCGGTGCGGCGGTTTTGGGCGGCGACGGTGTTAGCACTTTGGGCGGCGATGTCAGCGTTTTAGGCGGCTATAACCAGACGGATTATTCCCTTACCAAATTTTACGGTGACAGCTTTACCTTTGTGGGTCGTGGCTGGGGGCATTCGGTCGGGATGAGCCAATGGGGTGCAAAGGCAATGGCGGACAGCGGTTTTACATATACCGATATTTTAAAATTTTATTTTACGGGTGTGGAGGTTTACTGATTTTGCAAACCAAGGATTTTGACTACGAACTGCCGGAGGAACTAATTGCACAAAAACCCCTGAAAAACAGGGGGGACTCACGGCTTTTAACCTTGATTGATGGGGACGTGGGGCACAGAAAGTTTTGTGAGCTGGGGGATTTTTTAAACGAAGGTGATTGTTTGGTGCAGAATAACACCCGTGTTATCCCCGCAAGGCTTTACGGAAAACGGACGGAC
>CAZNYY010000077.1:0-8386 GCA_964577335.1 uncultured Oscillospiraceae bacterium
GCAGTGCTGTATATGAACGGAACCGGGCAAAACCTCGCAAGACTTAAATAGCAAAAAAATCGGGGCGGCTCATGCCGCCCCTGCTTTTTTAGGCTTTTACTACAACACCGCACGCAGCTTTTATTCCACTATCCCCCGCAGGCTCTGTCCTGTAATCGTCGGGCGACAGATGAATTACCACCGAACGCCCCACTATGTCCCCGGGTTTGAACCGGTCAGTGAAAAATTTCATCCTTGCTTCTCCACTGTTTGAGAAAAGCACCGGAAAATCCCCTGCATGATCCCCATGGGGGCGCATCTCGGGATTGTAATGCCCCCCCGTTTCGGGAAAGGGCTCGTTCATTGACCCTTCGGAACAGTCACCCGTTATATGAAGGTGAAACCCGTGCGGACCTATCGGCACTCCGTTTCGGGAAAACCCGGGCAGACCTGTGATATGTGCGGTGACCATACTTCCGCCGTACACATCGTCAAAATAAACCACACCCCGTATGTCCGGGGATGCGGGGCCTCCCTTAATATATGCTTTTGCATTTGTTCTTGCCATAAAACCACCCCAATTCTATGTTATGATAGCTTGTGGCGGTTTGTTACCCAAGCAGCCTTATGATTTCCCTTTTCTTTTCGTTAAACTGCGGAGTTGTTATAACCTCAAAATCTTCCGAACGGCTCTCCCCCGTAGGTATTTCACGGCTGACTGCCGCAGGTCTGCCTGATAAAATATATATCCTGTCAGAAAGCAGCAGTGCCTCGTCCACATCATGGGTTATGAAAAGCATCCCGCATTCAAGCTTTTTAAAAACTTCGGAAAGCCACATCCGCATTTTGTTTTTAGTTATTGCGTCAAGCCTTGCAAAAGGCTCGTCAAGCAGCACATAATCGCTTGAAAAAAGATATGTCCGCAAAAGTGCCGCACGCTGGCGCATACCGCCTGAAAGGGTGTCGGGATAATTGTCCTCGTACCCCGCAATCCCGAACAACTCAAAAAACCCTCGTGCCTTCTCCCGTGCCGTTTCCTTTTTTTCTCCCTTTAAAATAAGAGGTATAGAAACATTGTCCAAAACCGTTTTCCACGGGAACAAAAGGTCATCCTGCTGCATATATGAAAGATGCCCTGTGGTGCCGGTAATATCCCGGCCGCCGATAAAAACCTGCCCATGGTCGGGCATCATAAGCCCGGCGATAATGTTAAAAAGGGTTGTTTTCCCGCTGCCGCTGATGCCCATAACACTTACAAACTCGCCCTTTTTCACATTAAGGTTAAGCCCTTCAATTATTGCCGTGCCTGCAAAGCTTTTTTTAATGTTTCTTACTTCCAACATTCTTACTCCACTTCTCACTGCGGCAAAAACTCATTTGTAAATGCCGAAGCCGCATCCAGTTCATTTTCAATTATGTTGTTCTCAAATAAAAATCCGCCGAAATCATCCCAAACTTCTTGCTTCATCTCTCCCCATCTGGTGGCATCCGCCCTATATTCATCCGCTAAATATTTTTGGCTTTTTAGTGCAATGTCAGCATCGGTTTCGGGGGCATGCTTTAGCAGTGATTGTACACTCCCCTCGGGGTCGTCTATACAATCACTATATCCCTTTGACACAGCCCTTAAAAACTTTTTCACGGTTTCGGGGTTTTCCTTTGTCATGTTTTCACTTGTCACGATTACAGGGGTGTAGAAATCCAAATCAGGGTTTAAATCCTGAAGCTTTAAAAAGTCAATCTCCAGCCCCTCCTCTTCCGCCGCAATCCCCGCCCATCCGTAGTATATCCACGAAAAGTCAATATCCCTTTGAACAGAGGACACAAAATCGGTAAAACTATCTGTTATAAAGGTCACCTTTGAGGAGTCCGCTCCCGCCCGCTCCATAGCGTTTCTTACAAAACCTTCCTCTATCGGCGTTCCCCATCCCCCATATTTTTTCCCTTCAAAATCTTTGGGGGTTTTAATATTCTTTGAGACGGGTGCGGCAAACCCCGATGTATTATGCTGTATCACCGCCGCTATCGCTACAACGGGCAGGGGACGAGCAGCCGTTCTTGCGGCACTAACCGTTTCCTGGAACGATATGCCAAACTCCGCCCCGTCCGAGCCGATAACGTCCAGTGTCGTGTCCTCTGCCGGTTGTATTATGTCAACCTCAAGGCCTTCTTCCTCAAAATATCCCTTGTCCTGTGCAACATATAACCCCGTATGGTTTGTATTTGGAACCCAGTCCAAAATAACCGTTACTTTTGTTTTTTCGCTCTCTCTTACGGCTCCCTGTCCGCAACCTGAAACCATGAGAACCGCCGCTGATACAATAGCTAAGATTTTTTTCATGTTTTTACTCCTTATTATTTTTGTACGGCATTGAAAGCCGCCTTATACCATCAATAACCTTTACCAGAATAATACTTAAAACAACCACGATAATAATTGAGGCGAACATTTTGTCATAAGCAAAAGAGCGCCTAACCCTTATCATATATACACCAAGCCCTTTGTCGCCCCCCATCCATTCTGATACCAGCGCACCCGTGACGCAGTATGCCGCCGCAATTTTAAGACCGGAAAACATACTCGGGAGGGCTGAGGGAATTTTTACATATGTAAAAATCCGCATTCTGCCCGCACCCATACTGCGCATTAAATTTATCATTCCCTCGTCCGCACTTTTAAAGCCCGACAAAAGGCTGACTGCAACCGGGAAAAAGCACACCGACATAATAAGCAAAACCTTTGGCAATGCACCGTACCCAAACCACAGTGCCAAAAGCGGCGCCAGTGCAATTACGGGGACAGTTTGGCTTAAAACAAGGGCAGGGTAAAGTGTTTTTTCAACCGGCTTCCATATATCCATGCAAACCGCAATTACCGCCGCCAGCATAAATGCCGCCGCAAACCCCGTTATGGAAATGGTGACCGTGTACCCTATCTGCGGCATAACCGAAGGCAAAATCTCGACAAGAGTTTTTATTATATGCGTGGGTGCAGGCAGGAGGTATCCCGCCACAATCCCTGTACGCACCGCTCCTTCCCATATTGCTAAAAATACAATAAATGCCGTCACCGGCATAAACCCCGACAGTTTTTTCAAGTACCATCACTCCTTTGAAACCTATGGCGTGTTCGATAATTGCTTGTGTAATGAATTATCGAACGCAGCCTAATATACAAAAAGCCGCTTCTATCGGAAAAGAAGCGGCAAAAAAAGCATATTACAATCCTCCCTCCGCCGGTGTTATCCGAATCAGGTTCTATGGGTCGGGGTTCCAAACCCCCTCTCAACATGCTGCAAATTACGGTGCACCGTAATTAAAAGCCGTTCCCCAGATTGGCAAATATTTAATTTTATATGAATAGTATATATCCGATACGCAGATTTGTCAACCTTTTTTTATGACATGAGAAACTGCGCCGAATTGCCTGCTTAATAAAGGTATATGTTAATTCCCCAAATCCTGAGGATGGAGGGCAGATGTTTCATGATAAATCTGCCTGATAATATCGTCAATATTTGTTTCCTCCAAGGACAAATCACGAATTTGGTAGTTCTTTGCAATATCGCCGATTAAATCCGAAGCGGAAACGTCATTCCTGTTAAATTTAAGAAATACCCTTTGCCCTTCTATTTTAACTACCTCGGCCTTTGGATGGGATATAGTTATATTATCCGTATACAAATCCACAATGAGGCAACGGTGCAAGGCCATTTTTGCAACAAGCGCATTCAAGGAGCCGTCTGAAACCACTTTACCCTCATTTATTATAATAATGCGCTCACAAAGCGCCTGAACGTCATCCAAGTCGTGAGTGGTTAAAATAATTGTGGTTTGATACCGCTTGTTTATGTTCTTAATAAATTTTCGTATTGAATATTTAACATCTACATCCAGTCCTATGGTCGGCTCATCCAAAAACAATATTTCGGGCGAGTGCAGCATTGCCGCCGCCAAATCCGCCCGCATACGCTGCCCGAGACTAAGTTGGCGGACCGGGATATTAATAATATCATTGATTTTAAAAATTTGGTCTAATTCCCTGAGGTTTTCGTTATACTTTTCCGGTGTGATACAGTATATTCTCCTTAAAAGCTCAAAGGATTCCCCAAGCCTTAAATCCCAGTATAATTGTGAACGCTGACCAAACACAACTCCTAAATTCATTACAATTTTCTTCCTGTCCCTTTTGGGCGACATCCCATTTATTAATACCTGACCTGAGGTTGGAGATAATATCCCGCACATCATTTTTATTGTGGTGCTCTTTCCCGCCCCGTTTGGGCCCAAATATCCTACAATCTCCCCCCTTTTTATTGCAAAGCTAACATTGTCGACAGCTTTTATAGTTTTTTTATCTGAAACAAATAAATTCTTTACGGCGCCCCGAATTCCGCTGCCCTTTTGCGATACAACGAACTCTTTCGTTAGTCCGGCAGCCCTTATTACAACATCTGGCATATCATTTCTCCTTAAATTGACTATGAACCTGCGCTCTCATATTTCAACAACCCAAAATTAAATATAGTAATCCCCAGCAGAAAAATCGCGATGCCTACAACAAATGCCCATACGCACAAACTCCCCGGAAAAACAAATTGTGTTTCTATACCCAAAAACTCACTCGCCGGATAAAAGCAAGTAAAGCCTATCGGCCATAAAAATGTAAATATTCCTTGCAAAAACTTCGGATAGATGCTCATGGGAAATCGTTTCGTGGCCTCATGCAGGCTTAGCTGTACGTCAACAAGCTCACCGCCCGTCCGTTGTACCCAAAAGGATAATGAACCCGTAATAATGTACAAACCTCCCCTAAGCAGTGTACCTCCGATTACCACAATCAATATTTTAAATATATTAAGCACGGTAAAACTAAATCCAACCAGCGTGCATCCGTAACCAAAAACAATCAGTCCCGGTATCAGGTCAGTAAACCCGATGTAATTGAAATAATCAAAGCAAAACTGAAAAAATACATTCAGCGGCCTTACCAGCATACGGTCAAAGCCGCCCTCAGTCACCCTTCTGTCCATATTCCATGTTTGAACAAAGAATACCACCGATAAACCGTGGCTGAGAATGCCTAAACCGTATAAAAACACCACCTGTCCAAATGTCCAGCCCCCCAATGGCTGAAAATTCGTTATAACTACTTTTATGGTAATAACCCCAAATATAAATTGAAGTGGATTGGACAGAAACCACCCGATTAAGTATGCGGGGTACTCCAGACCGGCTTGAATATTAAATTTTAAATAAGCAACCGCCATAGAAAAATACCGCGACAATGTTTTCATATAATATGTAATCTCCCGTGAGTTATCCGCCCTGCACTAAGACATTGCGTTCCACCCGTTTTTTTATGTGATTAAAAATCAACGCAAAAATAACCGTCCAAACGATTTGTATAAATATGCCGCCCGCCGCCTCTGAATAAGATACTTTTCCGATATAAATGCTGATTGGATGCTGATACATATAAATAAACGGCAAACACTTTAAAACCGCTTGTACACTCTGAGGGAAAAACCATATTGGCACGAATGAGCCGGAAAGAATTAAAATTAAATAATCTTTAATGGTACCCAAAGGCCCCATGTCTATGGCCCAAAAATAGAATAGTCCAAAAATAGCGTTTGAAAACCATAAAATCATATAGCTGATTATGGCGCTTACCGCAAACAGCATAAAATGTAAAATTGAGTATGGCACGGGAGTGACTATAAACAGTACGGAAAAAATAATTATGGGAACCACCTTCTGAACTATGGATGTTACCGCATTGCCTATATCTTCGGAAAAATACATCAAAAAAACATTTACAGGCTTAATAAAGTCAACCGCAACATTCCCCATCCTCACCCTGCTTCTAATATTATCTTCAACGGATATGGAAAATATTTGACTCATTATAATTGAAATGACGGAATATATCAGCATCTGCCGTTCGTTTACCGCGCCTTGAACATCAATTCCTTTGTATGCCGCCTTCCAAAAGAAAGCCGTAGCGGACAACAAAACCATTTTGGAAATCATACCTATAAAAAATTCAGCTCTATAGTTAAAGGCCAAAAGTAATTTTACCTTTATCATATACAAATACGAACTCATGACGTGTACCTTCTTTATAATCTTCAACTGTGATATAATGCATATATATGAATTATATCACAGCAGATTTATAAGCACAACACCTTTTTTGGAGTTTCCGAAAACACAGCCCTGCATTCCCCGGCAGGCAAAATTACCGCTGAAACTTAATGTTAATAAAATATTCATATACTTTTTTTTGATGCTGTGGTATAATTTTATATATGATGCATTGCGACGGAAGGAGATGGTTATTGTGATGCTTTGCAATCAATGTAAAAAAAACGTAGCAGTGGTTTTTATAACTAAGATGGAAAACCGTAAAACCATTAATGAGGGGCTTTGTATTCCCTGCGCACAAAAGATGGGTTTGGGTAATATAGATCAGCTTGTAAACGGTATGGGTCTGCGTCCGGAGGATTTGGAAAACCTTGAGGAACAGGTTACCGCCATGGTAATGCCCGAAGGCGAAGGTGCCCCGGATGAGGATAATGCCGAAAGTCCGTTTAAGGGTTTCTTCAAAATGATGGGCGGCGGAGAAAATCGGGGCGAAAAAACCACTACCAAAGAGAAAAAGCCCAGAACAAAGAAAAAGCTTATTGATTCGTACGGTATAAATCTTACCCAAAAGGCACGGGAGGGCGAGATTGATGCCGTAATCGGGCGCGAGGATGAAATTACAAGGAGTATAGAAATATTAAATCGCCGTACAAAAAATAATCCCTGCCTGATAGGTGAACCGGGCGTGGGTAAAACCGCAATTGCCGAGGGGCTTGCCACAAGAATAGTGGCGGGAGATGTACCCGCTAAACTTTTAAACTGCGAACTGTACCTTTTGGACTTTACCGCCATGGTTGCGGGAACACAGTTTAGAGGGCAGTTTGAGTCACGCCTTAAAGGTATTATTGACGAGGTTAAAAAAGCGGGCAACATTATTTTGGTAATTGACGAGCTGCATAATATTGTAGGTGCGGGGGAAGCGGAAGGTGCTATGAGCGCCGCAAATATTTTAAAACCTGCACTGGCAAGGGGCGAAGTACGTGTTATAGGTGCTACAACTCTTACCGAATACAGAAAATATATAGAAAAGGATTCCGCACTTGAAAGGCGTTTTCAGCCGATTATGGTTGAGGAGCCGACGGTTTCAGAAAGCATTGAAATAATACGTGGAATAAAAAAATACTATGAAGACTTTCATCGGGTACTAATACCCGAGCAGGTTGTACGCTCCGCCGTAATTTTGGGGGAGAGGTATATTCATGACCGTTTTCTGCCCGACAAGGCGATAGATATTATTGACGAGGCGGCATCAAAGGCCAATTTGAAAAACGAAAAAATTGCGGAGCTTGCCAGGCTGAATAATGAGCTTGAGGAAGTACAGGAATATAAGGAAACGGCAGTAAATGAGGACTCGATTGAGGATTATCAGCGCGCGGCGGACCTCAAGATGCAGGAATGCAGATTAATTGAAAGTATTAAAAAAATAGAGAGCGAGCTTGATGAGATATATTTGACTGTTGATGATATTGCCGGGGTTATAGAGAGATGGACGAAGATACCCGCCGCAAGTATAAAAAAAGAAGAGGGCGAAAAGCTGTTAAACCTTGAAAACATTTTAAAAAAGCGTGTTCGGGGGCAGGATGAGGCAATAAACTCGGTAGCCGCAGCCATACGCCGAGGACGTGCGGGGCTTTCTAAAAAGCGCCGTCCCGTGTCATTTATATTTACGGGGCAAACGGGTGTCGGCAAGACGGAACTTGCGCTCTCCCTTGCGGAAGCTGTTTTTGACAGCGAGGATGTTTTAATCCGCCTTGATATGTCGGAATACATGGAAAAACACGCAGTTTCAAAGATAATAGGCGCACCTCCGGGTTATGTGGGGTATGACGATGCAGGTCAGCTTACGGAAAAAATTCGCCGCAGACCGTACGCCGTTATACTGCTTGACGAAATAGAAAAGGCGCACAGCGACGTTTTAAATATTCTGCTGCAAATTCTTGATGACGGACGCATAACCGACAGCCACGGGAAAACCATAAATTTTGAAAATACTGTTATAATTATGACATCAAACGCAGGTTCTGACTATCGGGGAGCGGCGCTGGGCTACACTTCAAGCATGAAAGAAGCGAATGCGGAAAAAATAAAATCCGCACTTAAAGAGATTTTCAGACCCGAGTTTTTAAACCGTGTTGACGAGGTTGTTACCTTCAATGCGCTTAGCAGGGATATTCTTAGAGAAATTCTTCAAAAACTGCTTGATGAATTTGCAGGGAAGCTTGCCGAAAACGACGTTTCGTTTAAAATAAGCCCCGAG
>CAZNYY010000078.1:0-8309 GCA_964577335.1 uncultured Oscillospiraceae bacterium
CGAACTAATAATAGAAAATAACAGGGTTCTGGGAGTACGGACCATTACAGGTGCCACGTTTCTTGCAAAGGCCGTTATAATCTCAACGGGCACAAATCTGGGAGGGAAAATTATAGTTGGTGAACACAGTCATGACGGTGGTCCCGACGGTACTTTTCCGGCAAACGCACTCAGTAGCTCACTGAAAAGTCACGGCATTCAAATACTTAGGTTTAAAACAGGAACGCCACCCCGCATCAGCGGTAAAAGTGTTGATTTTTCAAAAATGGAAGAGCAGATGGGGGACGATGTAATAGTACCCTTTTCCTTTGACAATAATGATGAACTTAAAAACCGTGTTTCCTGTTACCTTACCTACACAAATCACAAAACACATGAAATAATAAGGAAAAACCTGCATAGGGCGCCTATGTACAGCGGCGAAATAAAGGGTGTGGGCGCTCGCTACTGCCCTTCGATAGAAGATAAAATTGTGAGGTTTGCCGAGAAAGAGCGGCATCAGATTTTTATTGAACCCATGGGGCTTGATACTGACGAAATGTATGTGCAGGGGTTGTCTACATCAATGCCGGAGGAGATACAGCTTGAAATGCTCCATTCCATTGAAGGGCTTGAGAACGCAAAAATTATGCGGACCGCATATGCCATAGAATATAATTGTGCGGATCCTCTCCAGCTGAAACCCACTTTGGAGTTTAAAAATATTTCGGGTCTTTTTGGTGCGGGGCAGTTTAACGGCACCTCCGGATATGAGGAGGCAGCGGCACAGGGGCTTATCTGCGGGATTAATGCCGCCCGAAGCTTGCAGGGGCTGGACGGATTTACACTTGGCAGGGACGAGGGATATATAGGCGTTTTAATTGATGATTTGGTTACAAAGGGTACGAATGAGCCGTATCGTATGATGACATCAAGGGCCGAATATCGTACACTGCTGCGTCAGGACAATGCGGACGAGCGCCTTACCCATAAGGGGTATGAACTGGGGTTGATTGACAGCGGCAGGTATGGAAGATTTTTAAATAAAATGGAAATGATAGAAACCGAGCTTTTACGGCTTGAAAAAACCGTAATCCCCCCCTCGGAAAAAATAAATGAAATTCTAATATCCAATGGAAGCGAGAAAATTTCCACAGGGATGCGCCTTTCGGAACTTCTGAAACGCCCTCAAATCTCGTATGGTGACCTTGCCCCTGTGGACCTCTGTCGAAGGGAACTGCCGGAGAGCGTTACCGAGCAGGCTGAACTACGGCTGAAATATGAGGGTTATATAAAACGGCAGAGAATTATGGTTGAACAGTTTAGAAAGCTTGAAAACAGAAAACTGCCGAAAGATATTGATTACACAAATATCCAAGGACTTAGAATCGAGGCAAGGCAGAAGCTTGCAAAACTAATGCCCGAGAGCGTGGGACAGGCATCGAGAATTTCGGGCGTTTCTCCCGCCGATATATCTGTTTTACTTGTGTATCTTGAGCAACGCAGACGAGCCTCCGCTAAAAATTGATTTTGGAAGGGTTTTTATATGAATAAACAGCTTTTGGAAAGCGGATTTTCACATTTTGGTCTGAAACTTACAGAAAAAATGGCAAAAGGCTTTGAAGAATACATGCATCTTTTACTTTTATGGAACCAAAAAATTAATCTTACCCGCATTGTTGAGCCTGACGAAGTGGTTTTAAAGCATTTTATAGACTCCGTTTCATGTGCCCCTCATATAAAACCCGAGGCTTCCTTAATTGATGTGGGGAGCGGGGCGGGTTTTCCGGGGTTGCCCCTTAAAATTGCAAGGGAGGACATTCGTGTGACCCTGCTTGATTCTCTTGCCAAAAGAACGGTTTTTTTGGACGAGGTAATAAACACCTTGTCGCTGGGGAGCGTGGAAACAATTCATTTTCGTGCCGAGGACGGAGGGAGAAGCCCCCTATATCGGGAAAAGTTTGATGTTGCCACTGCACGTGCAGTGGCAAACCTTAGTGTGCTATGCGAATACTGCATGCCCTTTGTTAAGGTTGGCGGCATTTTTATCGGCTTTAAAGGCAGGGATGTGCAAAGCGAAATTCTTCAAAGCAAAAATGCCGTAAAAACCTTAGGCGGAGAAATAGTTGATGTTTGCGAAGTGTTTTTCGGCGGGATGGAGCATAATCTTATAATAATTAAAAAGATTGCCCCTACCCCTGCAAAATATCCGAGAAAAGCGGGAAATGCAGCGAAAAACCCTATAATTTGATGAAAAGTAGGCATTTACTTGTGTGGAAATAAATGGTATAATATTTCCGAGGTGAAAATTTATGTCATTAAAATCAAATATTGGGACAAGCACTGTTGAAAACATACCTGTTAATTCTATCAGACCAAATCCATACCAACCAAGAAAAATTTTTGACTCCGTGGCAATTGAAGAACTTGCAAATTCCATTGCGGAATACGGCGTAATTCAGCCTATAACAGTAAGAGCCTTGGGAAAAGAAACCTATGAACTTGTATCAGGCGAACGGCGGCTTCGTGCCTCGATAGTTGCAAAGTTTGAGAAAATACCGGCGATTATTGTTGATATTAATGATGATGACTCTGCAGTCATTGCACTGATTGAAAATCTTCAGAGAAGAGATTTAAATTTCTTTGAGGAGGCGGAGGGGTACTATCATCTTCTTACGGGGCATGGTTTTACTCAGGAGGAGTTGGCCAAAAAACTTGGGAAAAAACAGTCTACCATTGCTAATAAGACAAGACTTTTAAAACTTTCCCCCCAGATTAAGAAGTTAATTATGGAAAGCGGGTTGACTGAACGTCATGCCCGAGCCCTTTTAAAGATACCCGACGATGATATTCAGCTTGCAATTTTAAAAAGAGTTATCGAAAGAAATATGAATGTTTCTGCCACAGAAGAATACATTGAGACAGAGTTAAACAAGTTTTTAGCTAAAAAGCAATTAAAAACCTTTGCCACCAGAAAGTCCGGAAACAAGGATTATCGAATTTTTTTAAATACTATTAAAAGAGCACTCGATATGGTAAAATGTGCAGGCATTAAGGCAAAGACAAAACAAATAGAGCATCCTGACTATTACGAGTACATAATAACAATAAATAAGGATTAAAAGCAATTGTTTCACGTGAAACACTAAAATTTTCAAAAAAGTGTTTCACGTGAAACGTTTTTATGTTATAATGAGCGTAAGCGAATTTCAGCATAAGTTTCCTTGTTTTAAAGTCTTCTGAATGGGAACTTATGCTACAATGAAAGTAAGCAAATTTTAACATAAAAAGAGAGGTGTAAATATGTCGAGGGTTATTGCAGTGGCAAACCAAAAGGGCGGTGTTGGCAAGACAACAACAGCGGTTAACCTTTCGGCTTCACTAGCCAAGAGAAACAAGAAAATCCTGCTGGTGGATATTGACCCGCAGGGAAATGCAACAAGCGGGCTGGGTATTGACAATCAGGGGGTGGACAAGTCTGTTTATGATATATTAATCAATTCTGCCCCTGCAAAAGATGTTATTATTCCTACGGATTATAAAAATTTGTTCTTGTGCCCCTCAAACACGGAACTTTCAGGTGCAGAAGTGGAGCTTGTTTCAATGATGGGACGTGAATATCTGCTAAAAAGTGCCATGGACGAGGTACGGGAGGATTTTGATTATATTATTTTAGATTGTCCCCCGTCGCTGGGGCTTGTAACCTTGAATGCTTTTACTGCCTGTGACTCCGTGCTTGTACCCATTCAGTGCGAGTATTACGCTTTGGAAGGTTTAAGTCAGTTAACATCCACCATTAAAAGAGTTAAGCAGGTTTTAAACCGAGGGATAGAGATTGAAGGGATTTTGCTAACGATGTTCGATGCGCGGACAAACCTTGCCATTCAGGTAGTGGACGAGGTTAAAAAACACTTCCCGGAAAAGGTTTATAAAACTATTATCCCAAGGAATGTAAGGCTAAGCGAGGCCCCCGGCTTTGGACAGCCGGTAATTGTATATGACCCCGCTTCCAGAGGCGCTGAAAGCTATGAGGACCTTGCCGATGAAATAATAGGAAAGGAAGGTGCGGCTTAATGACAAAAAGGGGCTTGGGGAAAGGGCTTGATGCCATTTTTGGCGAATCTCCTTCCGTGCAGGAGGAAAAGGATTACATAGAAATTAAAATTACCGAGATAGAGCCTAACCGTGAACAGCCAAGAAAATATTTTGACGAGGAACAGCTAAAGGCTTTGAGTTTGTCAATCGAAGAACACGGGTTAATACAGCCTATAATCGTCAGCAACAGAAAAAATGGTTTTTATTCGATAATTGCGGGCGAGAGGCGTTGGCGGGCATCCAAAATGGCGGGACTGAAAGTCATTCCCGCTGTTGTGCGGGACTACAGCGAAGAGCAGACCATGCAGGTTGCTCTTGTTGAAAACTTGCAAAGGGAAGATTTGAACCCGATTGAAGAAGCGGAAGGTTATTTTACTCTGGCTGAAAAGTTTGGATTAACCCAGGAAAAAATAAGCGAAAAAATAGGCAAAAGCCGCTCATATGTGGCAAATGCAATAAGGCTGCTCTCCCTTTCAGATGATATTAAGGAATTGGTTATAGAGGGAAGCTTGTCAGGGGGACATGCCCGTACACTTTTGTCGGTGGAGGACGGAGAAAAGCGAAAACTTCTGGCAAAGAAAACCGTAGCCGAGCAACTGTCAGTCAGGGAACTTGAAAAGCTGGCAACTGAGGGGAACAGGAAAAAATCAATTCAAAGAAACTCGGAGTTTATTGCCGAGTATAAAGAAATGGAGAGAAAGCTTTCAAGTCATATGGCGGCAAAGGTAAAAATTATAAATAAGGGGAAAAAGGGGAAAATAGAAATAGAGTATTATAATAATGAAGATTTATGTCGAATTTTGGATATAATTGGGAAATAAGACCTCCTTAAAATGAGCCTCTACAGCCCAAACTGCTTGCGGCTAATGTAATTGTATTGTTCGGAGGCAAATCTTCATACAGGTATGTTTTTAAGCTAACTAGGGAGTTGTGGAAAAATGGATAAAAAGGTTAAGTCATTTTGGCTATATACAATAATTTTGTTTACCTCCGCATTTATTCTTGTTTTATTTTCTGCATTATCAGGAACAAGACTTCAAGAAGAAAAAACGGAAACCCAAAAAATGTATCATGGGGCGCAGAGCTCCCTTATTGAATTAACCAAGCAAAATGAAACTGTGCTTGCGGAAAACAGCGAACTTAAAAAGTCGGTTGATGAGCTTTTAATGCGAGTGGACGAACTAAGCGCCGAGGCTGCCGGCGCACATGCAAAAAGCATGACACTTTCAGCGTCAATAGAAGCGCTGCTTGAAGCGGAAACGCTTATTGGCAGCGGAGAATACATTGATGCCGCAGCGGCCCTTGAAAAGGTTGACCAAAGTCTTTTGGACAGCCGTGCCCTTTCACTTTATACTAAACTAAAAAAACAATCCGAAAGATAATAATTATAGAAGGGAAGATTATAATTGCTGGACATTAAAGTAATCAGAACAGAAACCGAAAAGGTTCGAGCAGCGATGAACCGCCGAAAAGAAAATGTGGATATTGATAACATTTTGGCAATGGATGAAAAACGCCGTGATTTGTTGTACCGTGCTGAACAACTGAAGGCTCGCCAAAATGAGGTTTCAAAGCAAATCCCCGCACTAAAAAAGGAGGGGAAAGATGTAAGCTCTATATTTTCGGAGATGAAGACCTTGTCCGACGAGATAAAGGAGCTTGATGTACAAGAAGGAAAGGTTTCGGAGGAACTGCAGAAACTCCTTCTCAATATACCAAATCTTCCAAACGATACGGTGCCTGACGGAGAGACGGATGAGGATAATGTTGAAATAAGAAAATGGGGAGTTCCTAAGGAGTTTCCGTATGAGCCGTGTCCGCATTGGGATTTGGGCGAGGCGCTGGATATTTTGGATTTTTCGTCCGCCGCAAAAATAACAGGCGCACGCTTCACGGTATACAAAGGCTTGGGTGCAAGGCTTGAGAGAGCGGTAATAAGCTATTTCTTGGACACCCATACGGATAACGGATACACGGAAATTCTTCCGCCGTATATGGTACACAGAAACAGTATGATAGGAACGGGACAGCTGCCTAAGTTTGAAGAGGATGCATTCAAAGTTCATGATACGGATTACTTTATGATACCTACCGCCGAAGTGCCGGTTACCAATTTATACCGTGACATGATAATCGACTCATCTAAACTCCCCATAAAACACGCCGCATATTCAGCGTGTTTCCGTGCAGAGGCAGGCTCTGCCGGCAGGGACACAAGGGGACTTATAAGACAGCACCAGTTTAACAAAGTGGAACTTGTAAAGGTCACTCGCCCCGAGGACTCGTATGAAGAACTTGAAAGCCTTACAAGGGATGCAGAAAGCGTATTACAGGGGCTTGGTCTTCCTTACAGGGTTGTAAAAATCTGCGTAGGAGATTTGGGGTTTGCCGCAGCCATGAAGTACGACATAGAAGTTTGGATGCCAAGCTATAATAGATATGTTGAAATTTCTTCGTGCAGTAATTTTGAAGATTTTCAGGCGCGGCGCGCCTCAATCCGCATAAGGGACGACCAAAAAAGCAAACCACGTTTTGCCCACACATTAAATGGCTCAGGGGTTGCGGTTGGCAGGACGGTCGCCGCAATTATGGAAAACTTTCAGAAAGGGAATAAAAGTATTGTTATCCCCGAGGTATTGCGCCCTTACATGGGTGGATTGTCCGTCATAGAAAAGTAAAATACGAAAACCCCTGTTTGCAAAAACTGCAAACAGGGGTTTATTTAATATCAGCTAAATCTTTCGGTTTTTCGGCAAGATATTCCCCCGAAAGCGTGAACCGGGTTGTGCCCCATACACCCAGCAAGATGAGGATGCCTCCCGTCAGATGATACCAGAAAAACGATTCATTGTTAAAAATCACTCCCGCCGCAACGGTAGTCATCGTTGTAAGGCCCGCAAAAACGCTGACGGTTGATGCCTGTATGCGTGAAAGCATATAATTATAAAGCAAATACCCTGCGCAGGAGCAGAGAATTCCAAGATAAAAAAAGCCAAACAGGTTGTTGGTGTTAAGTAGCGGTGTAAAGTATTGTGAAATGTTCCCGGTATATGCCTTCCACACAATATTTGCCGCATTAAAAGTCACCGCACTTGCCCACATCATACAATAGGTTATTTCCATAGGCGTAAACATGGTCGAGGAACCTCGGGTGAGTATGCTGAAAAATCCCTCACAAATAAGCGCAAGCAGAATAAAGAAAATCCCCAAAAGCGAGGAGCCCCCTCCGCCGCCGCTTAAAGCGGTTATCAATAAAACACCGGCAATGCTAACAGCGAGGTACACCTTTTGCAGAAAACTTGTTTTTTCCTTTAAAATTAAAGCCTCCATCAAAAGCACGATAAGGGGCATAAACGATATTAGTATTCCGGACATAAGTGTCGATGTGCGCTGCAACCCCAAGGTTTCAAAAACATAGTACCCAACCGGCTGAATGAATACGATAAGCAAAATTCTTTTCATGTTTTTATTCTTTAAGTCAATTTTTATGACTTTTGTCAGCCTTAAAACCTCAAATGCCGCCACTGCCAGCAAAAACCGAAACGACAACAAATCCAAAAGCGACATATTTATAAGAAGTCTTTTGGTAAACAAAAAGGAAAAACCAAAAATTAAACTTTTTAAAACTCCCGCTATATATGTAGACCTTTTCTCCATAAAATCCTCCGAAAAATATTTATACGCCTTCCAAAAGTGTCGGCAGCAATGGTTCAAAAGGCACTCCCTCACGGCGGGGCGCTTTCCCCTCCACCCCTGCTTTAATTGATTTACAAACAAATTGCGCCGCCCTCTCACAGCCCTTTTCTAAAGAAAAATCACATAACAATGCCCCCGTCAGAACAGAGGCGAAAATATCCCCCGTCCCCGGAAAGTGTGTTTCCAAATATTCATTTTCAATTTTATAAATTCTATCGGTTTCCCTGTCATACGCAATAACGGCAATGGCTTTTTTGTTGCTTCTCACCCCTGTTATTACAACAGAACCACCGTCCGAAAGCCGCTTTGCATATTCTCGGGCTGCATCAACACTGTCTAAAACAAGGGGGGCCGAAAGAAGATATGCGGCTTCCGTGATATTCGGCGTAATAATATCCGCCTTTTTTATAAATTGCCGCATTGCTGCTACCATGTCCTCCCCAAAACAGGAATATATCTCCCCGTTATCCGCAAAAACAGGGTCAACAACTGTAAGCGACGGCTTTGCATATGTAATAAAGTCCGCCGCAATATCTGAC
>CAZNYY010000079.1:0-8229 GCA_964577335.1 uncultured Oscillospiraceae bacterium
GCAGGTTTATGACTGTTTCCGCCTTTAATGAAATAACCAAGCAAGAGCCGGAGCGCTCGCTGCTTGAGCCTTTGAAGAAACATGCCGGAAGAAATTCATACGGCAAAATCACAATTCGCCACCGCGGCGGAGGTAACAAGAAAAAATACAGGGTGATTGATTTTAAGCGCAACAAGCTTGAAATGCCCGCAACGGTTATAGGTATTGAGTATGACCCGAACCGTTCGGCAAATATAGCCCTTTTGCAGTACGAGGACGGGGAGAGAAGATATATTTTGGCACCCCTCGGTCTTACCGATGGAGATGTTGTAATATCAAGTGCAAAGGCTGATATAAAGCCCGGCAACGCACTTCCGATAAGTGCTATACCCGTAGGTACCTTAATTCATAATATAGAGTTGGCACCCGGCAAGGGCGGACAGATGGTGCGTTCCGCAGGTGCAAGCGCACAGCTTATGGCGAAAGAAGGCAATTATGCGCAGGTCAGGCTTCCTTCAGGAGAAGTGAGAATGACAAGAATAAATTGTATGGCTACCATCGGGCAGGTTGGGAATGTCGACCACGAGAACATTTCAATAGGTAAAGCCGGCAGAAAGCGCCATATGGGCTTTAGACCTTCGGTTCGTGGTGTTGTTATGAACCCTAACGACCATCCGCACGGCGGCGGTGAGGGTAAATCCCCCATCGGTATGCCAAGCCCGGTTACCCCGTGGGGTAAACCTACCTTGGGTCTTAAAACACGCAAAAAGAACAAGGATAGCAATAAGTACATTGTTAAACGCCGTAACGAGAAATAAGATAGGTTTGAGATTTATATCATCTCTTAAAAGAGAGGAGGATTGGATATGGGAAGATCGGTTAAAAAGGGTCCCTTTGTTGAAGAAAGACTTTTAAAGCGTGTTATTCAAATGAACGAAAAGGGCGAAAAGAAAGTGCTGAAAACTTGGTCCCGAAGCTCTACAATTTTTCCAGACATGGTTGGACACACAATAGCTGTTCATGACGGGCGCAAGCATGTGCCGGTTTATATGACGGAGGACATGGTAGGTCATAAGCTTGGAGAGTTTGCTCCTACAAGAACCTATAGAGGACATGCGGGCTCAAGGACAACAGGCAGATAATTTGTTCACTTAAATAAATTTGAACTTTAATAAGTGAGAGGAGGAAATAAGATGGAGAGAAGGACAGGGGCAAAAGCCACCCTGCGCCATGCGAGAATTTCGCCCCGAAAGGTGCAGCTGGTACTGGATCTTATTCGTAATAAGCCCGTCGCCTCGGCAGCAGGTATTCTTAAAAATACGCCGAAGGCTGCGTCTGAATTGGTATATAAGCTTTTGAATTCAGCTACTGCAAACGCCGAAAACAATTTCGGACTTAGCAGTGATAATTTGTATGTTTCCGAAGCCTACGCAAATCAAGGGCCGACACTTAAGAGAATTCGTCCAAGGGCACAGGGAAGGGCGTTTCGGATAAGAAAGAGAACCAGCCATATCACATTGGCGGTACAGGAAAGAGAATAGGAGGCGAGTTAATGGGTCAGAAAGTACATCCGCACGGACTTCGGGTAGGCGTAATCAAAGATTGGGATTCACGCTGGTTTGTTGAAGACCGTGATTTCGGAGATAATCTTGTTGAAGACTTTAAAATAAGAAAATTTATTAAAAAGAGTTTGTTTGCCGCCGGTATTCCGAAAATTGAAATTGAAAAGGCGACTAACCGAATTAGAGTGTTTATTTATGCGGCAAAACCCGGTATTATTATCGGTAGAAACGGTGTTGAAATAGAAAAGCTTAGAAAACAGCTTGAAGCAATGACCGGTAAAACAGTTGCCGTAAACATTGTTGAGGTTAAGAATGCGGATACAAATGCCCAGCTTGTTGCAGAGAATATTGCAGCTCAGCTTGAGCGGAGAATATCGTTTAGACGTGCGATGAAATCTGCAATGCAAAGGTCAATGAGACTTGGGGCAAAGGGTATTAAAACCCTGTGTTCGGGCAGACTTGGCGGCGCTGAAATTGCCAGAAGTGAGCATTATCATGAAGGAACAATTCCGCTTCAGACGCTTAGGGCGGACATAGACTATGGTTTTCATGAAGCAAATACTACCTACGGTAAAATCGGCGTAAAAGTTTGGATTTACAAGGGCGAAGTCCTTCCCGAAGGTAAAAAAGCGCCCAAGGAGGGAGGCAGTAAAAATGCTAATGCCAAAGAGAGTTAAGTATAGAAGGGTTATGCGCGGCAGAATGAAGGGTGCCGCAACCAGAGGCAATAAGGTGACCTATGGGGAGTTTGGTATACAGGCGCTGGAACCTGCGTGGATTACATCAAACCAAATTGAGGCGGCCCGTGTTGCCATGACTCGTTATATAAGAAGGGGCGGACAGGTTTGGATTAAGATTTTCCCTGACAAGCCCGTTACTGAAAAACCTGCTGAAACCCGTATGGGTAGCGGTAAGGGTTCACCGGAATACTGGGTAGCTGTTGTAAAACCCGGTAGAGTTATGTTTGAGATTGGTGGTGTGAGCGAGGAGGATGCCCGTGAAGCCATGCGTCTTGCAATGCATAAACTTCCGATTAAGTGCAAGTTCATAGCCCGCGAAGCTGAGGAAACGGAGGGTGTGTCCAATGAAGGTTGAGGAAATTCGTGAATATAGCGTAGAGCAGCTTTCTGAGCAGCTTTTGGATTTAAAGAAAGAGCTTTTTAACCTGCGTTTTCAGCATGCTACAAACCAGCTTGACAACCCCATGAAAATTGCTGATGTTAAAAAGACGATAGCAAGAGTTAAAACGGTAATGAGAGAAAAAGAACTGAGTGAAACCGTTTAATGGAAGGAGGAAGCGAAATGGCTGAAAGAAACGCCCGTAAGGTGAGAACAGGCACAGTTGTCAGCGATAAAATGGATAAAACCGTTGTGGTTGCCATTGAAGACAACATAAAGCATCCGCTTTACGGTAAAATTATAAAGAGAACTTACAGACTTAAGGCTCATGATGAAAACAACGAATGTGTTGTGGGCGACAAAATAAAAGTTATGGAAACAAGACCGCTTAGCCGCGATAAAAGGTGGAGGCTTGTTGAAGTAGTTGAAAAAGCCAAATAATTTAGCGGAAGGAGTGAATTTCATTGATTCAGCAGCAATCGCGTATTAAAGTCGCAGATAACACCGGTGCAAAAGAAATTATGTGCATCCGCTGTTTGGGCGGCTCGCTTAAAAGATATGCAAATGTCGGGGATGTAATTGTTGCCTCGGTTAAAAAAGCAACGCCCGGCGGAGTTGTAAAAAAAGGTGAAATTGTAAGGGCTGTTGTTGTACGTTCCGTTAAAGGAGTGAAGCGGGCGGATGGCAGCTATGTAAAATTTGACGAGAATGCGGCCGTTATTATAAGAGAAGACAAAAATCCGAGAGGTACCCGTATATTTGGACCCGTAGCACGTGAACTCCGCGACAAGGATTACATGAAGATAATATCCTTAGCCCCGGAAGTACTGTAAAGGAGGTGCGCTCGTGAGAAAAATGCATATAAAGAAAGATGATAATGTAGTTGTTATTTCCGGTGTCGATAAAAATAAAAAGGGCAAGGTTTTGCAGGTTATCCCCTCAAAGGGCAAGGTAATAGTTGAGGGTATAGCTTTTGTTACAAAGCATAAAAAGCCCAGAAAACAAGGAGAGGCCGGAGGAATTATAAAGCAGGAAGCGGCTATTGATGCTTCAAAGGTAATGCACGTCTGCAATAAATGCGGCAAGGCTACCCGTATTGCCAGAAAAATTCTTGATGACGGTAAAAGTGTAAGAATGTGCAAAAAATGTAACGAAACATTTAACGATTAAAGCGCTTGAAAGGAGGTTATGCCAGTGTCGAGATTTAAAGATAAATATTTAAATGAGGTCTCTCCCGCACTTATGAAAAAGTTCGGTTATAAAAGCCCCATGCAAATACCGAAAATTGAAAAGGTGGTTGTAAACATAGGTTTGGGCGAAGCGAAGGAGAATCCCAAAGCAGTTGAGGCGGCTTGTGAAGATTTAGCCCTTATAACAGGGCAAAAGCCCGTTGTTACAAAGGCGAAAAAATCAGTCGCTAATTTCAAGCTAAGACAGGGCATGAATATAGGCTGCAAGGTGACCCTCAGAAGCTCAAAGATGTACGATTTTGTTGACAAGCTTTTCAATGTTGCGCTCCCCAGGGTTCGTGACTTTAGAGGTATAAACGAGAACGCTTTTGACGGCAGAGGCAACTATTCAATGGGTATAAGGGAACAGCTCATTTTCCCCGAAATAGATTTTGACAAGATTGACAAGGTTCGAGGTATGGACATTATTTTTGTGACCACCGCTAAGACCGATGAGGAAGCTCGTGAGCTTTTGTCGCTCATGGGTGCGCCTTTTGCAAAAAGCTGAGGGGAGGTAATTATTAAATGGCAAAGAAGTCAATGATTATAAAGCAGCAACGCACACCTAAGTACAGCACAAGGGCATATAGCAGGTGCAAGCTTTGCGGCAGACCGCATTCTTATCTGAGAAAATTCGGCGTATGCCGTATTTGCTTCAGAGAACTGGCTCATTTAGGGCAAATTCCCGGTTTGAAAAAGGCAAGCTGGTAAAAAGGTTTAACTAAGCTTAGGGAAAAGGAGGTAGTAATATGCAAGTAACAGATCCTATCGCTGATATGCTGACAAGAATCAGAAACGCAAATTCTGCAAAACATGATACAGTTGATGTACCCGCTTCTAACATGAAGAAGGAAATCGCAAGGATACTTAATGATGAGGGATATATCAAAGGTTTTCAAATTATAGATGACGGCAAGCAAGGTGTTATTAAGGTAAGCTTGAAGTATGGCGCCAATAAGGAAAAGGTAATCTCAGGGCTAAAGAGAATTTCCAAGCCAGGACTTCGTGTTTACGTTGGTAGAGATGAATTGCCGAGGGTTTTAAGAGGCCTGGGTATTGCAATAATGTCAACTTCAAAGGGCGTTATGACTGACAAAGCCGCAAGAACTGAAAATGTAGGCGGGGAAGTTTTGGCATTTGTTTGGTAGAATTATTTATATGATTGGTGGTGAGTTAAATGTCGAGAATTGGGAAAATGCCGATAACGGTGCCCCAGGGTGTTGAGATAAAAATCGGTGCGGGCAATGAATGCACGGTTAAAGGACCAAAGGGGACTTTAAACCAGATGTTAAGCCCCGAAATGATTATTAAGGTTGAGAACGGTGAAGCAACTGTTACAAGACCCTCTGATATAAAAAGCCACAGGTCACTCCATGGACTGACAAGAACGCTTTTGGCGAACATGGTTGAGGGCGTTACAAACGGCTTTGTAAAAGAGCTTGAGATAAACGGTGTTGGTTACAGGGCACAGATGCAGGGTAAAAAACTGGTTTTAAACTTGGGATACTCTCATCCTGTTGAAATGGAGGCCATCGGCGGTATTGAAATTGAGGTGCCTGCCCCAAACAAAATCCTGGTAAAGGGAGCCGACAAGCAGATGGTTGGGCACGTTGCAGCCAACATACGAGAAAAGAGACTGCCTGAGCCGTACAAGGGCAAGGGTATAAAATATGTAACCGAGCATATCCGCCGTAAGGAAGGAAAAGCCGGTAAAGCTAAGGATTAAGAGAGGAGCTGTGTGAGATGATAAAAAAGCCGGACAATAACAAAAGCAGACAGAAACGGCATTTAAGACTGCGCAATAAAATATCCGGGACTGCCCAGCGTCCAAGGCTAAATGTTTTCAGAAGCCTCAATAATATATATGCACAGATTATTGATGACGAGAAGGGCATAACACTTGTAGCGGCGTCCTCACTTGACAAGGGATTTGAACAAGCCGGCGGAAATGTTGAGGGTGCTCGCTCAGTTGGAAAACGTATTGCTGAGAAGGCCTTGGAAAAGGGTATTAAAACGGTCGTGTTTGACCGTGGCGGGTATATATACCATGGGCGTGTTGCAAACCTTGCAGAAGGCGCGCGCGAAGGCGGACTGGAGTTTTAAGAAAAGGAGGGATAATATGGAAGGTCGTATTGACCACACAACACTTGATATAAAAGAAAAAGTAGTTTCCATCAACCGTGTTGCCAAGGTTGTTAAGGGCGGTAGAAACTTTCGCTTTACAGCTTTGGTGGTTGTTGGGGATGAAAATGGTCATGTCGGGGCGGGTCTTGGAAAGGCGGCTGAAATTCCTGATGCTATAAGAAAGGGAATTGAGGATGCAAAAAAGAATATGATATCAGTACCGCTTGTTGACAATACAATACCCCACGAAACAATTGGTGAGTTCGGCGCAGGACGTGTTTTGATGAAGCCTGCTGCAGAGGGTACCGGCGTTATTGCGGGCGGTCACGTCCGTGCGGTAATGGAACTTGCAGGGATTAAAAATGTGCGAACCAAATCTCTTCGTAGCAGCAACCCCAAAAATGTGGTAAGTGCTGCAATACAGGGACTTGCGGAGCTTAAATATGCAGAGAAGATTTCACGCCTCCGTGGCAAGAGCGTTGAAGAATTGTAAGTTAGGAGGGTTTAGCGTTGGCGAAACTCAAGATTACTTTGAAAAAAAGCGTTATAGGACAGAAAAAGGACCAGATTGCAACGGTGCAGGCACTTGGACTGAAAAAAATACGTGATATTGTTGAGCAGAGTGACACGCCGCAAATAAGAGGGATGATTAACAAAGTGTCCCATCTGGTTTCGGTTGAAGAAGTCTGATAAAGAAGGAGGTGTGGCAAAATGAAGTTGTATGAGCTTAGTCCTGCAGAGGGCAGCAAGTCTGTTGCCAAAAGAAAGGGTCGCGGTCATGGAACGGGTAACGGAAAGACGGCGGGCAGAGGACATAAAGGTCAGAACTCACGTTCGGGCGGAGGTGTTCGTCCCGGGTTTGAAGGCGGACAGATGCCTTTGTACAGACGCTTGCCAAAAAGAGGGTTTACAAATATTTTTGCTAAAAAGTATGTTGAAATAAACGTGTGTGATTTGGCAAAATTTGATAACGGAACAGTTGTAACGCCTGAGCTTTTAAAAGAAACCGGTGTTATCAGCAAAATAGGCGATGGTGTAGTGATACTTGGCAGAGGTGAGATTGACAAAAAACTTACCGTGCAGGCTGCAAGGTTCTCAAAATCGGCATCGGAGAAGATTGAGGCGGCGGGCGGAAAGACAGAGGTGATATAAGTGCTGCAGATACTTAGAAATGCCTGGAAAATCCCTGATTTAAGAAGAAGGATTCTGTATACTGCATTGCTTTTAGTTGTTTTCCGCTTTGGTACGGCAATTCCCGTGCCGTGGCTTGACAAAACTGTATTGGCTGAATGGATTCAAAGCAGTGGGAACACCATTTTCGGAATAATGGACACATTTTCGGGTGGTGCGTTTAGTAACGCCACAATTTTTGCAATGAGTATAACGCCGTACATTAACTCTTCGATTATAATGCAGCTTTTAACGGTTGCTATTCCTGCTTTGGAACGCCTCAGCAAGGAAGGCGAAGAAGGTAAGAAAAAAATAAACAAAATTGTTCGCTACGGCGCAGTTATTTTGGGGTTTGTTCAGGCAGCAGGTCTTTATATCGGTCTAAACAGCGCCAACGCCGTCTTAAAATCGGGGCCGATTGCGTTTCTTATTATAACTCTTAGCTTTACGGCGGGAACCGCATTTTTGATGTGGCTGGGCGAACAGATAACGGAAAAAGGTATAGGAAACGGAATTTCGCTTATCATTTTTTCGGGTATCGTTTCAAGAATCCCGAGTATGGGCAGCTCACTGTGGCAGAACTTTAAGGGTAATTACTTTGCTATTTTGGCGATACTGGCGTTTGCACTTATAATGATAGCATTTGTTGTACTGTTTAACAATGCCGAGAGAAGAATACCTGTTCAATATGCAAAAAGAGTTGTTGGAAGAAAAATGTATGGTGGACAAAGTACACATATTCCCATTAAGGTTACAATGTCGGGTGTTATTCCCATTATTTTTGCAATGAGCATTATGGCGTTCCCGGGCACGCTTACTTCCCTGATAAGCCCTAACGCCACAGAAGGTTTCGCAGCGTGGGTTGCAAACTTCTTTAGTCAAAGCAACCCGTATTATTCAATAATTTACTTCTTAATGATAGTTGGGTTTACCTATTTCTATACGGCGATTACGTTTAATCCCATAGAAATATCCAACAACATGAAGAAAAACGGCGGCTTTATTCCGGGCATAAGACCGGGAAGACCCACAAGCGATTTTATTTC
>CAZNYY010000080.1:0-8178 GCA_964577335.1 uncultured Oscillospiraceae bacterium
AGGGGAAAGCTACAATATGGTGGACGGATATCCGACATAGACAGAAGCTATTTTAAACGACCCAGGTCTTTCGATAGGCTATGCCATGGGGCAATACATAAGAGCAAACCAAAATGGTCCCTTTGTACAAGCCAGGGAGTATTTGGAGCAATATTATCAATTACCCCAGCAAAAAGAAGCGATTAAGATTTGGACGGATACGGATGCTGCGGAACATAGAATGCCGATGATTACACCTACAACCGAAGAAAGTGCGGAAATGGCGAAAATTTTGAATGATATTAATGCGCTGGTTGGGGAGTGGACCCTAAAATTTATTATAGGAATAGAGCCGATTTCTAAATTTGACGAATATATTGCGCAGGCAAAGGCACTGAATGTTGAGCGTGCAATAGAAATTAAGCAATTTGCACTTGAGCGTTATGAAAGTCGGTAATGGGCATAACTTGGCGCCCTTGTAAAATAGCCAAAGGCAGAAAGGATGATTAGGGATACAAACACGCATTAATGTTTATAGCCGAATAAAGGCAGAAAGGATGATTGGTATGAAAAAAATATTAAACATTTTAGTGGCGGTGGCGCTATTGGCGAACTTGGTATTTATACCTGCGGTGGTGCTGGCTGAAGAACCGTTGATGTTTGATGACTTTGAAAGGTATCCGCTGGAGGGCACGGTTACAAGAGATGACCTTTTAATATCCAACGACGGGGCTTGGACCCATACTTATGATAAGAGCATGGGTAACACTGGTGAATTTAAAGTGATTTTAACAAATGACACTGATACAACCCCTACGGCACCCCCTGGGAAGACCGAAACTAAGGTTTTACGGTCAGGCGGCAACAGCACGAGCAACCACTATGCACAAAGCAGAGTGGGGGATTTTAGCGGGGAAATGACAACATCTTTTTGGGTTAATATGAGTACTTTGGATACAAATCCGCAGTTTATTTGGCGGCATGGCGGCAGTGCAGGTGCGACAGGTGTAACCATGTTTCAAAAACCCGTCACCGGGGATAAGAATGTATTTCAAGCTTTTGGTAAAGACATACCATTATTTACGGTGGAACCGAATACATGGTATTTCTGTGAAATTGTAACGGATGCATTTATGTCGGGGGACAAGATATCGGTAGACTATTCCGTGTATATCGACGGTGTAAAATATGTTGACAATGACTCGTTTGCATCAGGCACAGCAGTTCCAGTTCCAGCTGGTCTTACTGATATGTGGCTTCGCACGACGTATATTACGTCAAATGCATCGTCATTTGTATATACTGATGACGTGATGATTACAAAAGATGCTTTTGAAGATAATACGCCGACGGTTTCCATAACATCACCTGCTGATAATGATGTGGTTTCGGAAGGCGACATCACAGTTTTAATTGACGCTCAAGCCAAGGCGGATGCCAGTATAGAAAGAGCGGTTCTTTATGTAAACGGTGCAGAGGTTGGAGAAACAAGCGGAAACTCCTTTGTATGGGAGAGTGATGTGCCGGGGCACTATGAATTAAGATGCATGGTGTTTGACAGTGAGGGCAGAGCCACCGTTTCCGCCCCTGTGAATATAACAGTTGAGGGCAAGATACCGGATACTATTGTGTTTGAGGATGATTTTGATACCTACGCCCCGGGCGGTGATTTGGCACAATTTCAACTTGCCAACGGAGGGCAGTGGACCAGCGGCTCAAACCAGACACAGACCGGTAAGCCCGGTGTGCTTGATGTGGTTTTAACGGAAGATGCGGCGGGTGAGCGGTCAAAAGTTCTTCGTATAGGTGCTTTCAAAAAACATACAGCCAATACAGACCCATTGATGGACAGAGCCAGTATGGATTTCTCCGGCAGAAGAATAATCAGCTTTGATGCAAAGATGGGAAGTACAGACAGAGGTTTAATGCTTCAATGGCGGGGGAATGCAGGCACTGCTACTAACAATCAGATAGTGTTCAACAAAGTAGTTGGGGAGGATGCATTTCGAGTTTTTGAACAATATGTCAAAGATGCCGGCGGGGAAGATAACTTTGTTGTAGCCCCCGGAGTTTGGCACCATTATGTTATTGACCTTACCGCATACAATGAAGGCGGTATATCAAAAGTAAATTATTCCGTATATGTAGATGGGGAAAAACTTGTGGATGGAGGAATGCATGAAGGAACCAAAACCGCAACCTTCATAACAGGTTTCCGTATTACCACGGCACATAGCGAGCAGGGGTATGCTTATGTTGACAACCTGTCGGTTAAAGACCCCAGTAATGTATTTTATATTTCAATGGTACAGCCGCAAGCGGCACCTGTGTACCAAAGAAATGCAATTATTAAATTCAGTGCTGATATTGACCCTTCAACCCTTGGTGCGGGGGATATAAGTGTTACCGCATCCAAAAGCCGGGGAGGGGACAGCTCACCGATAGCCGTGGAGCCTGAAGATATACGGATATTAAATGACAGGGTTTTGATAGCGTTGTCCGACACAAACCTTAACTTTGACACGGAGTATACGGTGGATGTCACGTTGCCCGAGGGCATTAAGGATATCTTTGGAAGAAGCCTTGACAAGGAAACAAATTTGGCGGTTTCGTTTACCACGGCGGCTGCGGATAAGGAAATTGGAAGTTACAAGGTATCGGGCTTTAGAGTTGCGGGCGGTGACGGTGCGGATGTGGCTACTATGCAAACGGGAACCCTCACGGCAACGGCCGATGTTGAGAGGTTGGAAAATGATATAGCTGATTTGAGTTTTATTATTGCATGGTATGACAGTGCCGGCGCATTGAAGGATGTAGGCCTTGCCTCTGCTGTATTTGCATCGGCTGGGGAAACGGGTAATGTAACCACAAGTATTGAAGTGCCTGCGGGAGAGGACATCACGGGTCATACCGTAAAGGTGTTTGTTTGGAGTTATGACAACTTAATGCCACTTGACATAATTTTGATTGACTAAAAAAGTAAGGAAGTATTAGAAATTATGGAGGAAGGGCAAATCCTTCCTCCATATTAAGGAGAAAATTCAGATATGGTTTTAAAAAGATTATTGAGCATATCAATAGCAGCAGCTTTGGTTTTTGGTCTTTTCTCAATAACATATATCACCGCATCGGCACAGACCTCGGTTTCCGAAGAAATTTTGTTTGACATTTCATCCCTTGGAATTATAAAGGGTGATGAGAACGGAAATTATAATTTGGATAAGGCTGTAACCCGTGCCGAGTTTTCGGCGATGTTGGTAAGAGCGTTGACGATGGACACATGGGGGTTATCCGCCGAGCAGGGGAAGTTTTACGATGTAACACTCTCTGACTGGTTTTATGACGATGTATCTTCATTGGCATTGGCGGGAATAATCAATGGCTATGACGACGGCTCTTTCAGACCGGATAATTTTGTTGCAATGGAAGAAGCGGTAAAAATGATGGTAGTTGCTTTGGGGTATGATGTCAAAGCATCTCAAGTTGGCGGGTATCCATTGGGATATATGCTGACCGGAGCACAGCTGGGACTTTTTAAAAACCTTTCGCTGGGTGAGGGTAATATTACACGCGCCGACTTGGTTGTTATGATATATAACAGCCTTGATGTTTCGCTTATGAGGGCTACATACGGGGGTTTGGAAACCAATTATGAAATTGATAGTGCATCAACCCTTCGCTGGCTTCATAACTACTCAAACAATGCGGGCGTGTTTTCAAAAAGCGAGGGTATTGTTTCGGCAACTGCTGAAACTTATCTGATTAGACCTTACGACAATTTGGGGGATGACCAGGTTGTTATTGACGGCGTTATTTACAATGTTGGAAATACAAATGCCTATGATTATTTTGGGATGAAAGTGGAGTTTTATTTTTCGGCGGATGATGAATGGGGACCCTATACACTGCGGTCAATCATACCGACGGCAAAAAATGAAACCGTAGAATTTACCGAGCGTGAATTTGTAAGAGCGGAAGAAACAGGGGTTATATATTATGCCGACCACAATGATAAAATATCTTCCCTAAAACTTGACTCCCAATATGTATATATAAGGAATTTAAGACCTGTGTATTCGTACAGGCTTGGAGATATTAAGGTGGAGCAAGGGGAAGTCAAGCTTATTGACAATACGGGAGACGGGCTGTATGATGTTCTGATTATAGAAGAATTTGAAAGCCTTCTCGTTGAAAAAATAAACGGCAATACACTGTATTTTGCAGACGGCGCAACATACAGAGGACAGGGTTTGCTTAGAATTAACGAAGATGATAATGACGTAAAATATATATTGTTAAATTCGGACGGCTCTGCCGCGGGTATTGACGATATTGCCGAAAACAGCTTAATCAGTATTGTTTCCGATGCCAATAACATGATAAACAAAATTTATATAAGCGGCGAAACCATAAGCGCACAGGCGCAGGAATACAGCAGCACTGACAAAAATGTACTCCTAAACGGACACAGTTATAAATTAGAAAGCAATTCTGCCGCCGAAATAAACTTAAATCGCACCTATGATTTTTACTTAAATTTCAGAAACGAAATTGCGTATGTAAAGCTTATAGGGGGCACTGACAACTACGCATATGTGATAAATGCCGCAAGGGAAGGTGCTATATCCGGCAACGTATCCTTAAAACTGATAATCCCGGGGAAAATTTATGACGAAACAGAGAAGGTTTCCGATGATGAGGATTCCGTAAGCATCCCCGTGCTTAAAGGGTATAATTCTGAAATTAAGGTTTTGCCTGTCAGAAACACTGTTTTGCGAAACGGTGTTCGGGTATCGGCGGATGACCTGATAGATTTGTTTAACATAGAAGAAAACCGTCTTATAAAATATAAAACTAATTCGGATGATGAAATTACCGATATCGAAAGCCCTCAAATAATAGGGACGGATATTTTGGCAAGAACAAATTTAAAGAGAAAATATAACTCTCACGAACGGGTATTCGGCGGATTGGTTGACAGCGGCGCCTTTGGCGTTATGGATTTGACACAGGTGATTTGCCTGCCGGACGATGCGGGCATAACATCGGATGACGACTATTTGGCGAGAATTGAGTTTAACAACGAAGCTCAATACAGCGTAAACGGATACGATGTTGTCAAAGGAGATGAAAATGCCAAGCTGATAGTTATCAGAACAACCATGAGATATGATTCTGAATACGGCTTTGATGAAAACAGAATTGCCGTACTGGAAAAGGTATCAACCGTGTTTGATGAAGATGACGAAATGGCTGTTAAAAAGTTGGTTTTTTGGGCGAACGGAGAAAAGAGGTCGGCTTTGGCGGATGAAAAGATAAGCAATATTGTGTCATCCATGACTTTTGGAGATGTTTTCAAGTATTCGCTTAACTCATCAACAGATAAAATTGCAGATATAGAAATAATTTCAAACCTTGTTTCAAACCCGCACATAGGACGGCAGATAGACGGCGGGGCGGGTATTCAAATTAAAATTTTCGGGCACCCCGTCAATGTAAGTTATAACCATGTGTCGGAGATAAGTTACAGAAGGGTTGACAAAATAGAAATTGCGACAGATGGTGGTTTAACCGAAACAGAAGAAATAGATGTGAATGTTAGAAACCCGCAGCGTGTATATATAATTGACAAAAGAACCGAAGAAGTGACAAGAGGCACCACGAAGGACATAATTGTTACAGGCGGCTCAATTGGCGGTGCGGATATGGTATTTGCATATACAAGCGCTGATAGGCTTAGGGTAATTGTAATTGTCAGGGGCTGATGGAATGAAAGACTGGAGGAAAACTATGAAAAGGATAATAACAAAAATATTTGTGTTTTTCATGATAAATGTGTTATTTGCAACTTTTATGCCTATTGATGTTTTTGTTGTGCAGGCACGAATACCTATATTGGTAGACTCGGCAAAGCTTATGTCGGAGGATTTTGAAAGAACACCCGGAAATCCGGATTTTAAAACGGCAGGCGAGGGGGGTGCAGCGTGGCAATGGGCGGATGACAAAGCCGCCGGTGGCGGCTTTCTTGATGTATTTGAAACCACATCATCAACAATTCCTCTGCCGCCTACGGGTAAAGAAAAATCAACGGTTCTTAAAATAGGCGGTCCGTCCGCAATGTCGGGAAATACAGGACCCAATATGCAAATAGGCGGACTTGATTTGGGCGGCGAGGTAAAAACCGCATTTTGGGCAAACTTCGATAAACTTTCGACTAATGTATCGTTTACTTGGAGGGGCACTGCCTCAATGGGAGCGTTTTTCAGCAAGGCGGGTGGCTCAAGCGTTATTAATATTTTTGGGCGTGAGGTGCCGGGGTTTAGAGTGCAGCAGGGCGTTTGGAATTATTATGAGATTGTTACTAATTCCGTTATAGAAGACGATAAGCTGAATATATATTTCTCGGTGTATGTCGACGGAGTGGAATATTTGACTGACCAACTTTATACAGTCACAGCTGCCGAGAACTCCTTCTTGGCGAAAATTGTTCGCCTTACCGTAACGCCTTCGGCGGCAGATTCGTATATGTATATGGACGACTTTGTGATGACTTATCTTCGTGAGATAGAGCCGGCCCCCGGGAGCGGGTATGTAATTGATTACACACAAAAAACCATAAAAACACAGGCGGCTGACGAGATATCTGACTTTTTGGAAAAGGTAAACAAGAAAGACCCCGACCTTTTATTGGGCGTTTTTGAAGATAAAGATGCGGAAAACCCTGTTGTGGAGGGAAGCATCAAATCTCAATATTTTCTGATATCGTATTTTGACGACGGGGCAGGGGGCAGGGAAATTGTAAATGTGTATAGTATCGATTCTCCGCTTGACCCTGATGCTCAGGCGTGTGTGGCGGCGATGAACTATCTTACATACGACAAGCTGACACCTCAGATGCCCGCCGTGATTACAGGGAATTTAAATTCCCTTCCAACTCTGCTTTCGGATGCGGAGGGGGGTTATGAAAACATCGCCGTGGCATGGGATACGGATAACCCCAATGTAATCAGCGCCGCAGGCGTGGTAAACAGACAAGAGGAAAGTGTAAGAGTAAATTTAACCGCAGAGTTTTCTAAAAGAGGTACTTCATACAGCAAGGTATACACCTTTATTGTACTTGGCTTAAATCCTGATTATTATACAGCGGCATTTGACACATTTGCAGATGCTGCCATAGGGAGCAACTGGAAAACCATACAAATCGGCGGAACTGTCGAGATTTTAAACGAACAATTGGTGATAAAAAGAAAAAGTTCCTATGAAGGTTGTACCGCCGTAAATTATATGACGGGGGAGGAGAATCCTTTTTCGTTAAAAGGCGATGTTTATGTGGAATGGGACTGGTCGGTCACAGAAAACAATAAAGAAACAGTGACCTATATTAAAGATAGTGAAGGTGCCATAGCCGTCGCTGCACGGGTTGCAGAGGACGGGGAAAGCGACACATATAATCTTCAGTACGGGTACTCGCCATTTACAGGCGGGGATATTGAATGGTATGAATATCCAACTAAATTTGAGGCGGGGGAGAATGTAACTTCAAAAATCCACATTAATACGGACAATAATGAGGTGGGTTTCTATGTAAACGGCAATGCTGTGGGCGTTGAGGCTTACACGGTAGACGAAATATCAAGCATAGCAGTATTTGAAACCGAAGTTAAAAATACCGGCGACAACCGGGGAACACAAACCATTGACAATTACAGTGTTTATATTCCGGAAGGTCAAAGAGTAGAGATGATTAAATCACAGCTTGAATGGGATTTAATTTCATGGTTGCCACAGGAAACCGTGGGGTTTGATTTAAATTTGATGCGTGATGCGGCGGCGGGTGTTAAAATAGACTGGACATCAAGTGATGCGTCGCTTATAGGGGCTGACGGCAAGGTAACAAGGGCAGGAACGGACAAAAACGTGGTTTTAACCGCCAAAATATATAAAACGGAAAAACCGGAGGATTATACGACACGGATATTCAATGCGGTTGTAAAAAAATATGACAGCACAAATCTTGCATTTTTAAAGGCTGTTTCTACAAATATATCCGCCGGTGAAGGAAGCTTTGCAAGTAACCTGACCGATGGTCTTATGAATACTGATTTTACCAGTACGGCTTCCGTAAGCAGAGGACACTTTACGGTTAATCTGGGAAGTAAAAAATATATATCCAGTGCGGCGGTTTACGAAAAGGAACCG